>WFTO01000414.1 GCA_015485435.1 Anaerolineae bacterium
CACCTTTTTCCTTGCCAGACACAGATTTGAACAAAACAAACCATGATCAAGCAACTTTGGCGTGAATGGCTACGAGTATCCAAACATATTGGCAGCTTCAACGCCCGCGCGCTCATCACTCTGATTTACTTCACCCTGTTGGCGATTTTCGGAGTCCCCACGCGTCTCTTTGCAGACCCTATGGGAGTGAAAAATCGCCCCAAAGATAGCGCCTGGCGCGCACGCACGACATACGATGTCGATCTCACCACTGCCCGACGGCAGGGATAATCCTCTCTTCCGAATAGCCTTTCCCCTGGCGCCTTTCACGCTCCCCCGTTTGACCAAAGCATATGTACATACTTGGAATCTCCTGTTTTTATCATGACAGCGCTGCCGCCCTTTTAAAGGACGGAGAGCTCATTGCTGCGTCCGACGAGGAGCGCTTCAGCCGCATTAAACACGACAATGGATTCCCTCACCATGCGATTCAATTTTGCCTAAGGCAGGCGGGCATTGGCCCGGAAGACCTGGATTACGTGGTGTTTTATGAGAAACCGTTATTGAAATTCGATCGCATCCTGCGTACAGGCCTGGCAACCTTTCCAAAATCCTGGCTAGCTTTCCGCGAGGCGCTGATCACCTGGATGAATGAAAAACTGTGGATCAGAGCCCTGTTGCAGGAAGCCCTGCCTGCCGTGCCTAAAGACCGTTTCCTCTTCATTGAACATCACCTTTCGCACGCCGCCAGCGCTTTTTTCGCCTCCCCCTTCGACGAAGCAGCCATTATCACGCTGGATGGCGTGGGAGAATGGACCACTACGACGATTGGCAAAGCCACGGCCAATTGGAGCGGCAACGGCCAAAATCACATTGAACTGCTCAAAGAAACCAAATTTCCCCATTCATTGGGCTTACTTTATTCAACCTTTACAGCGTTCTTAGGATTTCGGGTCAACAATGGCGAATACAAAGTGATGGGGATGGCGCCCTATGGGCAGCCGCGTTATCTTGATCGGA
Organism: Anaerolineae bacterium; assembly: GCA_015485435.1. Lineage (GTDB taxonomy): Bacteria > Chloroflexota > Anaerolineae > J102 > J102 > M2005. The sequence goes on from WFTO01000414.1 coordinate 1,000, forward strand.
TCGAAAAAATCATCAACGTATACGATGACGGCTCCTTTTGGCTGGATATGGACTACTTCCAATTCCATTACTCTGCCACCCGCACTTTCAGCGACAAATTCATCCAGCTTTTTGGAGAGCCGCGCCAACCCGAATCCGAATTCTTCACCCTGGCCACGCACCCGCAAAAAGATCATCCCGCGTGGGATGACGCTACCGCCCGGAAAAACCAACATTACGCGGACATTGCCGCCAGCATTCAACGCTTTACAGAAAACGCCATTCTCAAGATTGTGCAGCATGCTTACGACATCACGGGAAGTCGCAATCTCGCCATGGCTGGCGGCGTTGCACTCAACTCCGTCGCCAACGGTCGCATTTTAAGAGAAGGCCCCTTCGAAAATGTTTACATCCAACCCGCGGCTGGCGACAATGGCGGCGCCTTGGGGGCCGCGCTCTATGCTTACCACGTAATATTGGGGCAGCCACGCAAATTCATTATGGAGCATGCATACTGGGGAGAAGGATTTTCACAAGCGCACATTCAGGCTTTTCTCGAACGGGAAAACATCCCTTACGAATACATCGAAGAAGAAACGGCCCTCACACAAAAAATCGCCCAGGCATTGGTGGAAGGTCAGGTCGTCAGTTTGTTTCAAGGACGCTCCGAATGGGGACCACGCGCATTGGGCAATCGATCCATCCTCGCGGACCCTCGCCGCGAGGACATGAAAGAGATCGTGAACACCAAAATCAAATTCAGAGAGCCATTCCGCCCCTTTGCTCCCGTTGTCTTAGAAGAGGCAGCCGCAGACTTTTTTGAAATTGATGACCCCGAAAGACACTACCTGCCCCGATTCATGTTAATGGTGGCGCCCGTAAAAAAAGAAAAATGGGATGTGATTCCCGCCACCACGCATACTGGCGGCACAGGTCGATTGCAAACCATTCGCGAAGCCTGGAACCCGCGCTATTACCAGATCGTCAAACAGTTTGGTGAAGCGACAGGCGTTCCGGTAGTATTGAACACCAGCTTCAATCTCCGAGGAGAACCCATTGTGAACTCTCCGGAAAACGCCTATCGGACCTTTAGTCGCAGTGGCATCGACTTGCTCGCACTGGACAAATTTCTCATTCGCAAGAAAAAAACCACATAACCTTCTCTCCTGGATGATAACCAACCATGCTTAAACGACTCGGCATCATCGGCGAACTGTTTCAATTTATCTGGTCCCAAAAACTTTATTGGATGATCCCCATGATCATCATTTTGGTGGTGGTCATCGCTATCAGCCTATTGGGACAAGCCACTGCCGTAGGGCCATTTATTTATACACTCTTCTAACAAAATCTTCACTCCAAGTGCAAAACATGGACGAATGCCGCTATTTCTTTCGTCGTTACATTCGTCCTTTGTCTTGTTAAAGAAAAACATCTGCGACGCACATTTCTTGCTCCTTTTTCTGATTGGTCACATTGGCGTCATTGCAGTATACTTTAAGACGAGAGAAGATCGGTTACAACCTTCGGGTTATTTGTTTTTACCGGATTTATTATCCCCCGAAAGTTCACATCGCCCCATCCCAATTATCCCAGAAAACGCATGGCTAAAAGCGACCGCGAAAAAGTTCTCGAAAGCACCCTGGCAACGATCAACAAACGCTTTGGCGAAGGCGCCATCATGAGGTTGGGTGACGCCTCCGCGTTAGCGATCGAAGCCATACCCACCGGATCATTGACGTTGGACTACGCCATTGGCGTGGGTGGCATGCCGCGCGGTCGCATCATCGAAATTTTTGGCCCCGAATCCTCCGGCAAAACGACCCTCTGTTTACACACCATCGCCGAAGCGCAGAAACTGGGTGGCATTTGTGCATTCATCGACGTGGAACATGCACTGGATCCCGCTTATGCGCGAAAAATCGGCGTGGACGTGGAATCTCTTTACATTTCCCAGCCCGACACCGGGGAGCAGGCGCTCGAGATCACAGAAGCGCTGGTGCGCTCGGGCGCCATCGATGTCGTGGTCATCGACTCCGTGGCCGCCCTGGTTCCCCGGGCCGAGATCGAAGGGGAGATGGGAGATAGCCACATGGGTCTACAAGCCAGGCTAATGAGCCAGGCTATGCGCAAACTGAGCGGCGTCGTCAAACAGACCAACACCGTCATGATCTTCACCAATCAGTTAAGGCAAAAAATCGGTGTCATGTTCGGCAATCCCGAAACCACTCCTGGCGGGATGGCCTTGAAGTTCTATGCATCGGTTCGCCTTGACATCCGCCGCATTCAAACATTAAAAGCCGGTGGCGAGACCATCGGGAACCGGACTCGCGTCACGGTGAAGAAAAACAAAGTGGCGCCTCCCTTTAAAAAGGCCGAATTCGACATCATGTTCAATGAAGGGATCTCACGCGCCGGTGAGATCCTGGACCTGGCGGTGGAGAATGACATTATTGAGAAGCGCGGATCCTTTTACAGCTATGAGGGCACCCGGTTAGGACAGGGGCGAGAGAATGTAAAAACTTTCTTGAGGGCGAATCCAGATCTTCTCGACGCCATCGAGGACCAATTACGGGCGCTGATGGGGCTCCCACCCCGTCCACGCCCTGCGGAAACAGCCTGAACGGCGTTTTCCTGGATCCTCCCTGGCCGCCACTTCTCTGAAGATGGCTTCACCGGCGCAACGCGCGCGGCAAGTGATCGGTGGCGTTCGGTCCAGTTATTGCAGGAACAACCTTTGCGACCTCCGCTGGCGGATCTCATCTTGCCCGATGGAGAGAGCTGTCTGTTGGCTACGTCGCCAATTCATCCTCATCACCATGCCCGAGCGTTGCGCACCCGTGTTCGCGACGCTTTTTTGTTGTCTCCATGCCAAAAATCATTACAAAACTCGTCATCCAACGACGGAACAAGAACCGGGTTAACGTCTTCCTCGATGAGGATTATGCGTTTTCTCTTTCCGCGGACCTCGCGCTCAACTTGCGAATTGGCCAGAGTTTGGATGAAGACGCCATCGACCAATTGTTGGAAGAAGACGCCTACCGCAAAGGCATGGAAAAAGCCTTTCGCCTTCTTGCCAGACGCCCCCGCTCGGAAAACGAAATCACCGACGCGTTGCTCCGTGCAGATTTCTCGCCATCAATTTGTACACGCGTCATCCGACGCCTGAAAGAAATGACGTATCTTGATGATCGCGCCTTTGCAGACTGGTGGATCGAAAACCGCGCACAATTCAATCCCCGCAGTCGTTGGGCGTTACATCAAGAGCTCAGCCAAAAAGGCGTTCCCGGCGCCATTATCGAAGAAGCTTTAGCTCGAGTTGATGATCTTCAGTTGGCCATGACAGCGGCTGAGAAACGCGCCTATCGCTGGCAGCACCTTCCACCCCAAGAATTTGAAACCAAAATGTTACGTTTCCTTCAGCGTCGAGGTTTCTCCTACGCGGTGGCTCGCCACACCATCGAGGCGCTGCGAACAGCTTGGGAAGAAGATGCCTCCCCATCATGAATCTTCCATGTCCTGTCTGCTCTCATCAATCGCAGAATTTTATCTCGCATTTTCATAGATCATCCCAACCCATCAGGAAAAGACCATGCAACCGATGTTTATTATTTTGGCTGTCGTCATAGGCCTCTTGTTGGGCTTGATGCTTGGATATTATCTTGGCGTCTGGAACAAACGACGCCAGGATGCAGAAATCCTGGCTTCCGCCCAACAACAGGCTGAACGTATCCTCAGTGAAGCCAAAGATAAAGCACTTAAAATTGAATTAGAAGCCAAAGATCAATCCATTGCTTTCCGCAACGAAGTGGAGGCGGAGCTCAACCGTCGACGTCGGGAATTGGCCCGGTTGGAAGAACGGGCGCAACGGCGGATGGATCAACTCGAAACCCGCGCCGAAAACCTGGAACGACGGGAACAGCGTTTAAACGAACGCCAAAGTAAGTTAGATAAACGAGAAGCGCAACTTGAAAAAGCGGAAGCGGAATATCAGGCAGAGCTGGAACGCATCTCGCGAATGACCACAGAAGAGGCCCGAGAGGAATTGTTGCGACGCACGGAATCTCAAGTTCGCGGAGAAATGGCGCGAATCATCCGTCAGGTTGAAGCGGAAATTGCCGAAATCGCCGACCGTCGCGCCCGTGAGATCATCACCCTTTCCATCGAACGTCTGGCGTCGGATGTTGTCGCCGAAAGCGTTGTCACGGCGGTGCCCCTACCGTCGGATGATATGAAGGGACGCATCATTGGGCGCCAGGGTCGCAACATCCGGTCTATTGAAGCCGCTACTGGCGTAGACCTGGTCGTCGACGACACGCCCGAAACCATTATCATTTCGAGCCACGATCCAATCCGCCGGGAAGTGGCGCGTCGGGCGTTAACCAAACTGGTGCAAGACGGTCGCATTCATCCAGCTCGCGTGGAAAAAGAGGTGCAGAAAGCGCAAGAAGAAGTGGAACGCATCATCCTTGAAGCGGGAAAAGAAGCGGCTTACCAAACTGGTTTTACGGGCCTGCATCCAGAGTTGCTAAAGTTGATCGGTACCTTAAAATTCCGCACCAGCTATGGCCAAAACCAGTATTTCCATGCTATCGAAACCAGTCATCTGGCTGGTTTGATGGCCGCGGAACTGCATGGCGATGTACGCGCGGCAAAGATGGGCGGCCTGCTCCACGACATCGGCAAAGCTGTAAGTCACGAGACCGAGGGGCCCCACGCCATTGTTGGCGCCGATATTGCCCGCCGTTATGGCGTTCCCGAAAAAGTTGTTAATATCATTGCGTCGCATCATAACGAAGTTGAACCCCAGTCCCTGGAAGCCATCCTGGTGGCCGCAGCCGATGCCATCTCGGGTGCGCGACCGGGCGCACGTCGTGAATCGTTGGAAAACTATATCAAGCGACTCACCGCCCTGGAAGAAATCGCCAAGAGCTTCAAAGGCGTCCAGCAAGCATACGCCATCCAGGCCGGGCGCGAGGTTCGCATTCTGGTCAAACCGGAGATGATAGACGACTACGGGGCCATAGAATTGTCTCGTCAGATTGCCCAGAAAATCGAGGATAGTCTTCAATACCCAGGGCAGATCAAGATCACGGTGATCCGAGAAACGAGAGCCGTGGACTTCGCGATGTAAAACGCTCTGAGCGCTGAGAAGAGACGTCCAAGGCGTAGGGCATCGGATATGCTCTGCGCCTTTTCTTTTTTGAGAGCGACCTCACCAAGTGAAAAGATCGACGCCCAAGGGCGCGTCCATGAATGATTTGGCAATGGTTCGCGTCTTCGGGCGTCGATCGCCAATGTTGTTTGAGGGGTGCCCGATGGTATCAAAGCGTCATCGTTATCTTAATCTTACGACACCCACAAGGGCACAAATTCAAATTTATCTACGTCCACCAGGCCCAAATCTGTCAACTTGAGGCTGGGGATCACTTCCAAAGCCATAAAACTCATACCCATGAAGGGATCATGTAGGGGTGAACCCAGGAATTGAGCCGCTTTGATGGCAGCATCAACCTGATCTCGAATGACCTCCATAGGTTCTTTGCTCATCAGACCAGCCAGGGGCAAGGGCACTTCCGCCAACACCCGCTCGCCATCCACCGCGACCAAGCCGCCCCCCATCTCGGCCACGCGTCGGGCGGCGGTCATCATTGAGAGATCATCGGCACCCACAACCACAATGTTGTGATGGTCATGAGCCACAGAAGAAGCCAATGCGCCACGTTTCAGACCGATCCCCTGAATGAAGCCTTTGCCGACATTGCCCGAATGCATATGACGCTCGATCACCGCCATCTTGAGAATGTCTCGACCAGGATCTGCCTGAGCCAGCCCCTCGACAATCGGGACTTCGAGCTGCAAATGTTTGGTGATGAGCTGATTTGGGATATGGCCAATGACACGGGCAACGCGACCTTCTGCGGGAATATCAAAATTCACCTTTTCCCAGGCCACATTCATGGTGTGCCGCAACGCGCGGGCGGGAATCGTCCGGGGAGGAACCGTCATAACGCCATTTTTGGCAACAAGTTTTCCACCACGGAACACCAAGCGAGGCCGAGGAGCGTGCAAATCATCGAAGACGATCATATCAGCCCGGCGGCCTGGGGTAATGGCGCCGCGATCATGAAGCCGGAAATATTGGGCGGGATTCCATGTCGCCATGCGAAAGGCGATGATCGGATCGATACCCTCAGCAATGGCAGTTCGCACCATGTAATCGATGTGGCCTTGATCTAAAAGGTCAGCAGGCTGGCGGTCATCCGTACAGAAACAAATCCGATGATGATTCCTCTCCGTGACAAGGGGCAACAGATCTTTGAGGTTGTGTGCATTGGTCGCTTCTCGGATAAAGATCGTCATGCCTGCGCGTAATTTTTCGAGAGCTTCTTCGACCGTCGTGGCTTCATGATCGGAACCAATGCCAGTCGCCACATAGGCCTGCAGCGCTTTGCCCGTCACCCCGGGGGCATGACCATCGATGACCTCTTCTCGGAAAATGCGAAGTTTGTCCAAAACCTCATCATCGCCAAAAATGACGCCCGGGAAATTCATCACTTCGGCCAGACCCAACACCCAAGGATCCGATTTTAACGAGACCAAATCATACCAGTGCAACGTGGCGCCATTGGTTTCCATTGTTGTTGCCGGAACACAGGAAGACGCCATGACATACATGCTTAATGGCCCATATTTGGCGTTCTCAAACATAAACCGAATGCCGTCTAACCCTAACACATTGGCGATCTCGTGAGGATCGGTGACTACGGTTGTGGTCCCGCGGGGCACGACGGTGCGGGCAAACTCCGAAGGGGGCGCCATTGAGCTTTCAATGTGCACATGGGCGTCAATGAAGCCGGGCGCTAAATACGCCCCCTCCAGATCAATCACTTTTTCCGCCTCATACCCGTCACCCAATCCAACGATTCGCGAACGTACCACAGCCACATTCGTATGGATAATTTCACCACTAAGAACGTTGACAAGCCGAGCATTCTTTAGCAACAGGTGCGCCGGCTCTTCGCCTCGAGCATAACGAACAAGTTCAGCAAGCTCCATTGCATTGCCTCCTGGAAAAGATGGATTAATTGTACTGTAAAATGGAAGAACGATTCGCCAAATCCAAGGTCGTACTAAGGGACCTTGATTTCGTTACTGGCAAGTTAAAACTGCAGTTTCAAAGCTTATTTCCTTCGTAGCGCTTTTGTGCCTGCGTGGTTTGTATATTTCAGGCCGGACATATCCGTTCTTATAACTATTTCTACAATTCTAACGCAGAGATAGCGGCCCGCCGAACTTTTCCGGATGCGACAAGCTCGGCGGCTTTGGCCATATAGGGAGCCATTTCTACATCGGTTTCAATAAATGGAATGTGTTCCCGAATGAGCTCATAGACTGGGGCAGTGCCTCTGCCTAAAGGCGCATCCTCACCCAGTTTCTTTTTGCGAAAATCAATGGCTTGTGCAGCCGCCATAAGTTCTATTCCCAACATACGCTCTAAATTCCTGAGAATACGTCGAGCCTGACGACCGGAAATGGGCCCATTAGAGACATGGTCCTCGACATTCGCCGATGTGGGGATGCTATCTGCACTTGCAGGAAAACAAAGTGCCTTGTTTTCTGACGCCAACGCAGCAGAGGTATATTGTGTCAGCATAAAGCCGGAATTCAACCCCCCATTTTCCGTTAGAAACGCGGGCAACAACTTGCCATTGCTCGCCTGGTCGATCATACGATTCAATCGACGTTCCGAGATATTACCCAGCTCAGTCATGGCCAGCCCCAGATGATCATACGCCATGGCTAGTGGTTCTCCATGAAAGTTTCCACCACTTATCGCTACCGGAGAGCCGTCTTCCTCAAAGAAAATCAGAGGATTATCGGTCACGCTATTCAGCTCGATATCCAACACGCGCCGCACATTTTCAACGGCTTCCGCGCAAGCGCCGTGCACTTGAGGAATGCATCGTAAAGAGTAGGCGTCCTGAGGATCTGAGCTGATATTCAACCGCACAAGCCCTGAACCTTCAAGCATATGCCGCAACAATTCAGCGGTTGCAATCTGGTAGGGATGAGGACGGACCGCATGGATACGAGGGTCAAAGGCCACCGGCGTGCCATGCAAGGCTTCTAACGAAAGCGCGCCGGCCACGTTCGCGACAAAGGTAACGTTTTCAGCCTCCTCCACAGCCAGGCATCCCAATGCCACCATAAACGCTGTGCCATTGGTTAATGCCAATCCCTCCTTTGGCGCCAAAATCAATGGTTGCAGCCCTACCTTTGCCAGGGCTTCGGCCCCTGGCATAACGTCACCTTGAACTTCTGCTTTCCCCTCGCCGATCATCACCAATGCCATATGCGCCAATGGGGCGAGATCTCCACTCGCGCCCAAAGATCCCTGACGAGGAACAATGGGATGCACGCCTCGTTCCAACATGTCTAACAATAGCCGAATAGTCTTCAAACGCGCTCCAGAATACCCTGAGGCCAATGTATTGGCCCGCACCAACATCATTGCTCGCACCACATCCCTCTCCAAGGGGGGGCCCATTCCCGCAGCATGAGACCGGATAATATTCACCTGCAACTGCTGAAGCGCCTCTTTGGGGATAATCGTATTCTTGAAGGCGCCAAAACCTGTGTTAATGCCGTACACAATACGATTTTCTGCGATGATTCGCTCCACCGCTTGGCTGGCTCTGCGCACAGCCATCTGAGATTCCTTGGAGAGGCCAATCGACAGTTCGCCGGCTTGAACCCGAGCGACGTGAATAACATCTGGGATGGTAAGACTCAAACCATCAAGAATAATTTCTAGCATGAGATTTGGCAGATGAGTAAGAGGGGTTGAACGACTTGCAGAAAAAGGTAGGAAAAGGTATCGCTCTATTCTTTGGATCGCTTGTTGGTTTCCTCGAAAAGCGCTCGCAACTCGTCGAGCATAATCAATGTCGCCAGATTGTGAACCGCAGTGCCATATTCAAAGGTCTCAGGCCGCCGATAATCGTATCTGGGAGCTGGTTTCAGGTGGATGCGATCCGCTTTAAGGCCTCGATTCGGCAAGGTGTCCGCCAGCCTATCAAAATCGATCAGGGGAAGGTGATATTGCTCAGCGATTTCTCTGATAATACGATTATTTCGATTATCTGCGCCCTCTGACCGGTCGGCCTTGGTGATGAGCACTGGCACCACGTCCTGATACATCAGATACCGCACAAGGCGTTCGTAATTCTCACGAAAAAGGCTGGCTGACCGTCGGTTGTTTGTCCCTAATTGTATCAGCATAATGCTTGGATTATGCAACCAGAGTTCACAGTCCACCATATTTACCGCTGGCTCACACATCCCAGCTTTCGTCCATTCGGGATCAAAAACAAACTGCGCCCGCAAACCAATCCTTACCGCTGCGCCATAGCGAGCGAAGGATCCATGAAAGTAATCAATGGTCCTCTGTAAATAAGCATACTCTCCTAGGTCGTAGGCTCCCAAAAAAGGATCTACGCCATCAAAAATCCTCAAAAACTGTGCGCTGGCGATGATACTGTCGCCGAGTTTGGAGAAGGCATGGGGATCGCGCCCAATTTTTTGTCCTCGCAGGAAAATCTCACGGACATTTTCCCTGGTAATCGCATCCAAAAGGATGAATTCTTCATAAGGGACCCCATTTACAGTTTGCGGCGGCTGCAAGATGGTGACGGGCGTGGGCGAGTTCTCTGGCAGTGGGGATGGCGATGATGCGATCGTTTGAACGGTGGGGTTAGGGAACGGGGTCGGTGACACTGCTGGTGTGACGGTGGGCGTGAAGGTGCTTGGCGGTGTTATCGTGTTAGCAACGTTTCCAGAGGAGGGATCCGACATGCAAGCCGCAAGTGTCCCAACCACAACAGTCAAGGCAACCACAGAAATAACGCGAGATATTGCCATGCGGGCCTGTAAACTCAAGGTTCAACCAATACCTGGTGCAATCGATCAAGCATTATCAACGTTGCAAGGTTGTGGACGGTATTGCCGTAGCGAAAAGTTTGGGGGTCGGTGTAGTCGTTGCTGGGCGCAATGCTTAAGTGAATGCCGTCGGGACCAAGGCCCCGATTGGGGAGCGTGTCAGCAAGTTTATCAAAATCAAGCAATGGCGCCTGATATTTCTCAGCAATCTTCCTGATTGACAGGTTGTTGCGATTATCCTGGCCCTCAAAGCGATCCGCTTTCGTGAAAAGCACCGGCACGATCCCTTGTTCGATCAAATGACGGACGATTTTATCGTAGTTGGTTTCAAAGGTAACCTGCGGTGCATCATCATTCGTGCCCAATAGCACCAACATCAGGCTGGGATTGTTCAAACGTATCTCACAATCCAATAAGTTTTCACCAGGATTGCACCATGTTTTGTCAGCCCACATGGGATCAAAAACGGACCAGGTATGAAGCCCTACATGAATGCCTACGCCATAACGATCATAGGAGCCCTGATAATAGTCGATGACGCCTTGTAAAAAGGCGTAATCTCCCAGATTATACGTGCCAAGATTGGGGTCTTCTTGATCGAAAATGCGCAGAAAATAGGGGTTGGCGATGAGGCTGTCTCCTAATTTGGAAAAGGCTTTTGGATCGCGCCCCATTTTTTGCCCATCCTCGTAAATTGCCTTGACCCGCTCTTTTACGCTCTCGTTCAACAAAATGAATTCGCTATATGGCACGCCATTCAAGGTCGATGGCGGTGTGGGTGTGGCTACTACAGGAATCGGAGTGGGAGTCTGTGTGGAGGTTGCTCGCGTCTCTGTTGCTCTTGCTGTTGGCTCTTGAAAAACGGTTGGTGACGCCGCAGGCGTAAAAGTGGGCGTCTGTGAGGGCCTGGGCGTTGGTGTAAAGGTGGGGGGCACCGGCGTTTCAGTTGGGGTATTCGTTGGCAAAGGAGATGGCGTCTCGGTAGGAGTGACGGGCGCAGCGGTAGACGTCGACACGGCAGCCGGCACTTGACTGCAAGCCGTCAACAAAAGGATCAAGCCCGTTAAGATGATCGAGATCAAAAAGGTTTTTTTTGAGACAAGCATACAAGGGTGTCCTTGTTTTTCAGAAAAGATTGGATTATTTTATCATACAAACTGTAGGTGAACGTAAAATCCTCATTCCTGGCAACTCGCAAGCCTGCGCTCTCTCACTCTCGCGTCACTACGGCTTTTCCTTCCGCCAGCCTTTTCCGCTCGGAGAAAGCAGCACCTGGCGGGTTTGAATTCTGTTCGGATTTTTCTTCTCTCAAAAAGGAGTGATCACGATGGCACGCATTACGACCATGGCCGATATCGAGGCTATCGAACAAGTTCCCCTCGCCGAACGGGATCTGCCAGCAAATACGTATGAAGCCATCCGCAGAGGCGCCGCCCTAAACCCCGATGGCATAGCGCTTCATTTCTTCTTGCAAGGCGATATGTACGACAAGGGGATTTCGTTTACTTACCGCGAATGGTTAGGGGCGTTGCACCAAACAGCCAATATGTTCCATGCCCTGGGTCTGCGCCCTGGCGAAGTGGTCACAATGATTCTGCCCAATCTGCCGCAAGCGTTTTTAACGATCTTTGGGGGCGAGATCGCTGGAATCGTTGGCCCAATCAACCCGCTTTTGGAGCCAACAGCGTTTGCAGATATCATGAACGCGGCCAAAAGCAAACTGTTAGTCACGCTAGCTCCATTTCCGGGAGTCGATATTTGGGAAAAAGCCACTTCTGTTGTTGAGCAGGTACCAACCATTGAAACCATTGTGGTGGTAGATCTGGCGGATTTCGTCCCTGGAATGCCTAAACCTGAACTCCCCGAGGCCATCGCTCAGGCGCGAGTTGTCGATTTCAACGCCGAAATGAAAAAGCAGCCGCCCGATCGTCTCATCTTCGAACGCACGATCCAACCTGAAGATATCGCTTCGTATTTCCATACCGGCGGCACAACGGGCGCTCCTAAAATCGCCCAGCACACCCACCGCAATGAAGTGTTTGATGCATGGTCGCCAGGCATTGTGCTTGAAGTGGGACCGGGCCAGGTGTTCATGTGCGGCCTTCCTCTCTATCATGTCAATGCTGTCATCGTGACAGGGTTAATCCCATGGATGTTTGGTGCGACAGTGGTGTTAGCCACCCCCATGGGGTATCGAGACAAAACGCTATTCCCCAATTTCTGGAAAATCGTCGAACATTACAAAGTGACTTTCTTCAGTGGCGTCCCCACGGTGTATGCAGGGCTTCTGCATGTCCCCCTTGGTGATAGCGACGTCAGCTCCCTTCGCTATGCCATCTGCGGTGCGGCTCCGATGCCGGTTGAAGTCTTCAAAGAGTTCGAACGACGCACTGGCATCCGCATCCTCGAAGGTTATGGTTTAACCGAGGGCACATGCGTAAGCTCGGTCAATCCACCACATGGCGAACGTCGTATCGGTTCGATTGGCTTCCGAATCCCATATCAGGAAATGGTTATCGCCAAGGTTCATGATGATGGTACGGGGGAATTGCTTCCACCAAATGAGATAGGAGCGGTGCTCATTCGCGGGGAGAACGTTTTTCCTGGATACCTGGAATCGATTCATAACAAAGATATTTGGGTCGACCTGGGAGATGGTGGCCCCCGCTGGTTAAATACAGGGGATCTGGGCCGCATGGATGAGAATGGATATTTCTGGTTGACTGGACGCAAGAAGGAACTCATCATTCGCGGCGGCCATAATATTGACCCCAAACTCATCGAAGACCCCATGCACCGACATCCAGCGGTGGCGTTGGCGGCGGCAGTAGGTCGGCCAGACCCTCGTGTGGGTGAAGTTCCCGTGGTCTATGTGCAACTGAAGCCAGGGGCGCAAACTACGGTAGAGGAACTCTTGCTATTTGCACAGGAGCATATTCCCGAACGTGCTGCCGTGCCCAAACACGTCTACATTATCGACCAAATGCCAGTGACTGCCGTTGGAAAGATCTTCAAACCTGCGCTGGTGCGAAAGCAAATCGAGGATGTGCTCACTGCCGCGCTGAATGCGTTAGAAGAGGTAGAGGAAGCCCTGGTTCAGGCAGTTCCAAGCAAACTCTATGGCACCCAGGTAAACGTTCAAGTCACGCTGAAGGAGGGGGTGACCATCTCCTCCGGAGAGGAAGCTGTTCAGACCGTGCTCGGTCTCTATGCGTTTCATTACGACATCTCAATATCGTAGCCAAACCCTAATTTAGAGATTAGAGATTCAGCAGGGCAATGGCGCCTCGCAGAATCTCTAATCTCTCCTATGGCTTTATCACGGCAGTTAGTGCCGGGTGATCGGAGGGGCCAGAGGGATAATAGCGTGCGTCGAGCACAGTCAAGTCCTCAGACACAAAAATGTGGTCAATCTTGGCGTCAGGGTGATGACCTAGGTCATCTTCCCAATTGGGCCAGCGTTTCGTCCAGGCGTCTCGCAGAAATTGGGTTGTCAGTGCATATTGGGGGCTATCGGGACGAAAATTAAAGTCTCCCAAGGCCACAATACGTGATGATCCCGCCATCAGCTGCAAGAATTGCTGTTGTTGGATCATGGGGCCGCCATTTCCCAGGTGCGTCACAAACACTTGCAAGGGCTTGCCATCCATGTCAACCACAGCGCTAATGACGGCGACTTGCTCTCCTTCGCTGTATAAGTAAAAGGTTTCGGGTTCACGAATGGGATATCGAGAGAGCAGGGCAATTCCAAAGGTGCCTGCGGTTGTCTTTGGCCCGTAATAGCTAAACATTTCTAGTTGATTGGCAAAATAACGCACGATATCATCATTGCCATTGGCGATTCGCGCCGCGTCACTCTCTTGCAAGCCGATGATATCGGGGTCAATTGCACGGATTTGGGCCAGTTGACCGGCATAATTTTTTTGTCCATCCTCGTTTTAACCTTGCTGAATATTGTAAGTGAGGAATGTAACATGATCTTGACGCGCGGGCATAGTGGAATTGGGGGTCAACCAGCTTGCGCCCAAAAAGATGACCACGGTCAACAGCAGCATTACCACCATATAGCCCCTTGGCGCAGCCTGAGATGAACGAGCAAGGGGCCGCCACGTCGCCAAAATCCCCACCAACACTACCACTACCACGAACCCATAAACCTCAGCGAACGCATTCCTGAAAAAGGGTCCGATTACCGGGATGTAATCATAAACCGTTGTAAACACGTGTCCCAAAATCGCCAGCAATAAAAATAGTGAAGCGATAGTAAATGCGCCACCCAATTGGCTCATGCGAGGCCGCGCGACTTCGAGCGATTCTAACAATCGATAGACATCTACAAAAAGCACAGGAGAAAGAATGAGCATGAGCGCCAACGAAGCCAGCGCCCACAGCATTTGCCATATAGAATCATAGGGAACAGCAGAGATGGGGTAGGCGGTTGGAGAGAGGGGGAAATGGGGTTGATTTATGGCGATTGTCCAATACAAAGCCAATCCAAAACCTGCATTCCAGGCCAAAAGCAATACCTTTCGCATATACAGCAAGCCTGTTTTTCGATGGATACTCAACAAAAACATAAACCATGCAACGAGCAGCACCCACAAAATCATCTGGCCTGACATCCCCGTCCAACGAGATATTACATAAGGAGCAGAGAACGAAAAATACATCAAAACCCATACGGCAACAAGCCCCATCATCAATGCCAGGATAACAACGAAGCTGGATGGTTTATCCTCGATCGTTTGAGGATGGCCATTCAAATACCTTTCCCGTTCTTGATACCACAACCACATGCCACTCATTGCCATGCCCCACCCTAATACTTGTCCCCAACCTAACACACTGATATCGACTCCGGAACCCCAAACCCGGAACAAGATCGAGACAGCCACCCCAAACATAACCCCTAACATCACCACGCGGGGGCCATTCGACTTTCGTTGATGGGCCTCATGCCACCAAAGCATCGGGAAGAGGAGCAACCAGGCAGACACCCCAATTCCAGAAACCATCATTCGCCATCTCGTATCCAGCGCGGGCTCCAACATCCGAGACAACCACAATACTCCGACTAAAAACGACATCGTCGGACGGCCAGGAGAACGTATCAACAATAACATGATAGGGGAGAAAAACAACACCACTGTTGCCAGCTCCGGGGGAATGCTCGTCCCCAGGAGCCCAAATGCGTATATCGCTGCGATAAAATCGGTGAGCAATTGTATAAACACCAAGAACAGCAATCCATAAAAAAAGATGGAACGCATATTTCTCATGTCAAACAACCTCTCAAATGGTAGTTGGAACCGCGCAGAATCGAATCAAGCGCCTAGATAATGTAGCAACAACACAAAGCTCGAAGGCGCCATGGAGCAAAGAGTGTCGTTCAAGAAAGTCTCATCTCGTTGATAAACTACAATCTTGGACCTCGAACGACTCCCATTCGTGCTATAATTCTACCATGCCTAACCAAGAGATTTCTCCAGATTTGCAAGCCAAACTAAATACCCTTCCCACAAAACCTGGATGTTATCTCTTTCGCGATGCCCAGAATCGGATCATTTATGTGGGGAAGGCCGTCAATTTACGGAATCGGGTGCGCACTTACTTCCAATCGTATCGCTCTCACAGTGCAAAAACGCGACGGTTGGTTGCTTCGATTCATGATGTGGAATGGGTCGTCACCGATACCGAATTAGAAGCGCTAATATTAGAAAACGAACTGATTAAACGCTTTCGTCCCCGGTTTAACATCCGTTTAAAAGATGATAAACAATATCCTTACATCAAGGTTCACTGGCAAGACGACTTTCCTAAAGTCTCCGTGGTGCGGAGGATGCTCCCCGATGGCGCCCGTTATTATGGCCCATTCACCAGCGCGCATGCAGTTCGTCAAACCCTGGAGGCTTTGCGCAAAGTCTTTCCCTACCTCGACTGCAACCGTGATATCACGGGCACAGATCAACGCGCATGTCTTTATTATGATATCAAACGCTGTGCGGGACCTTGCATCGGCGCAGTTAGCAAGGAAACTTATCGAGAGATCGTGGATGGATTGTGTCGTTTCTTGGAAGGAAAAACAGAAGAAGTACTGGAAGAACTACGTCGGCAGATGATGGTGGCCGCAGAGCGCTTGCAATTTGAACGCGCAGCCATCTACCGTGACCAAATCAGGGCGGCAGAGCGCATTGTCGAACGGCAGAAAGTTGTATCAGGCCGACAGGAAGACGAGGACGTTATCGCCTTTGCAAGCGAAAAGGATTTAACTTGTACACAAGTATTTTTCATCCGCCGGGGCAGATTGATCGGGCGTGAAACATTTCTTATGGAAGGCGCAGACCCTGATGAAAGCCAAGAGATATTAAGCTCCTTCATCCAACAATTTTATGACGAAGCCGCGTATTTGCCCCCGAAGATTTTACTGCCCGTTGAGCTCGATGAGACAGCCATCATTGAACAATGGTTACGAAAGAAACGAGGGACCAAAGTCGTCTTGA
Organism: Anaerolineae bacterium; assembly: GCA_015485435.1. Lineage (GTDB taxonomy): Bacteria > Chloroflexota > Anaerolineae > J102 > J102 > M2005. The sequence continues at coordinate 17,421 of WFTO01000414.1, forward strand.
AAGTCCCAAAACGAGGCGCCAAAAAGGCCCTGGTTGATATGGCCGCAGAGAACGCACGTAGCGCCCTGATGGCGATCCGGGCGGAATGGGAAGCCGACGCCCATCGACATACCGAAGCGATCGCCAATTTGCAAGCGGCTTTGCACTTGCCTTCGCCCCCCCTACGCATTGAATGCGTCGATATTTCCACTTTGCAAGGCGCCAATACCGTGGGAAGCATGGTCGTGTTCGTCAGAGGCGTTCCCCGCAAAAGCGATTATCGTCGATTCAAAGTCCACACGATCCAGCAAACGGGGCATCCCGATGATTTCGCGGCGATGCGCGAGGTGTTAACTCGTCGCTTTCGACGCGCCCTAGAACCAGATACCGCTTCCAATCCACCGGTGGCAACGAACAACACCTGGAGCATATTGCCAGACTTGCTCATTGTAGATGGAGGAAAAGGGCAATTGAATATTGCGGTGGCCGTGTTAAAAGAGTTAGGGCTTTTTGAGGTTGTGCCTGTCGTCGGTCTCGCCAAACGCGAAGAGCTCCTTTTTCTTCCTGACCAACCGAGGCCAGTTCGACTGCCCAAAGAAAGTCCCGAAATGTATCTCGTCCAGAGGATACGAGACGAAGCCCACCGATTCGCCATTTCTTACCAACGTCGCTTGCGCGGCAAATCGATGATACGCTCCCGTCTGGAAGATATTCCAGGTATCGGGATGAAACGTCGGCGGGCATTGCTCAAACACTTCGGTAGCATCGATGCCATTCGCAACGCCAGCATCGACGAGATCGCGTCCGTTCCTGGCATGACTCGCACCGTGGCGAAACGGGTGAAAGAATTGCTATAACTGTGATGATTTTGGTCGCTTCTAGATGAAAAAGTTGCTGCAATTTTTTGAATGTTTTATGATGTTTCCATAGAATTCATTGCGGTTTTCTCATCTAGGAGGCGATGATGTCCCACGAATTGGCAAACGCGGTTCTGCCCGCGCTTTCTGCGATCACCAGTTTCATTTTTACCTTCTTCGTTTTGCGACGCTGGTGGTATGGGAGAAGGCTTTATACCCTCTTTTGGGGATTAGGCATGCTCTTCTATGCCATTGGCGGAACCATGGAAGCGCTGTATGGCTTCTTTGGCTGGCATCCATTCGTCTTTCGTCTTTGGTACCTTTTCGGGGCGATTTTGGTTGCAGCCTGGCTGGGACAGGGCACAGTGTTTCTGCTGGTGCGCAAGAGGTGGGCTTATTGGCTATTTTATTTATTGTTTATCGGTTCGCTTTATGCCGCCTATCGCGTCTTCACTGCCTCCTTAGACCCCACACTGATGATTTCTGGCGAGTTAAGCGGCCATGCCATTGTGACCCCCGGAGTTCGGATTCTTACGCCCTTTTTTAACCTATACGGCGTTATCACCCTGGTTGGCGGCGCTATTTATTCCGCATGGATATTTTGGCGTAAGCGCGTGTTGCTCCACCGCGTGATCGGCAATATCTTCATTGCCGTAGGCGCTTTAATGCCAGCTTTTGGCGGTGCATTCCAGCGTTTTGGCGTGCCTTACACCCTTTATGTTGGGGAATTGCTCGGCGCCATCTTGATGTTTATCGGTTTCATGTACGCCACACAAATGATCACCATGGGATTGAAAGAAGCAAGGCAACCGGCTTAATATCGCGCATGATGTGCTCGATATGTGTAAAAAAGACCTCCAGGTTGTAACTGGAGGTCTTTGCATTGGCGCCTTGGTCACAAGACTATTCGAAAATCCATCGATCTGTGTCGCGAGACCAACCGGGAATCTCATCGCCAAACCACAACTCGATCTCAAAGGCAGCGGTTTCAGGCCCGTCGGAGCCATGCACCAGATTGCGTCCAATTTCTATGCCGAAATCGGCGCGAATTGTGCCTGGAGCAGCTTCTGCAGGATTGGTCGCGCCCATGGTGCTCCGGGCAACTTTAATCGCATTCGTGCCTTCCAAAACCATCGCCACAACGGGCCCTGAAGTAATATACTCGATAAGACCATCATAAAATGGCCGCCCTTTGTGTACGGCATAATGTTTCTCGGCCAACTCTCGAGAGACATGCACAAATTTCATCTCCACGATTTTCAACCCGCGTCGTTCGAATCGCGCAATAATTTCTCCGATCAAGCCTCGTTGTACGCCATCTGGCTTAATCATAACGAAGGTCCGTTCCATGTTTATCGATCTCCTTTAGGAAAAAATTTTTGTTTTGAATGATTCCATTTTGCCACAACCAAGCCTTATTTCCCCAGTTTTATCACACTGTAGGCGCATATTCCCATCGTTCAGTTGCATCCCAATCAGAAAGTAACGCCTCATCGGAGAAAAAGCTCTGTAAGATGGGTGCATCAAACCACTGTCGACTGTAAACACCGGTAGGATCAAGAGCCCGAATCACACGCGTATGCCGAGCGGATTGACTTTCCTGTTGACCAATCATGCGCTGACTGAGTACGCATAGTAAGTGCGCTTTCAAGCAATAAGGTAATTCCTGAATAACATATTGGGCCACCGTCAGTTGCGCCTGAAACTGACGGAGATGGAATAACGCCTCCGCCATTCCTAGAAGGGCATCCATGCGCTCCGGATGCTGAGCATACCCTTCTCGAAAATAACCGTAAGCGCTGGCCCACTTGCCTTGTGTTGCCGCGACATGGCCACGGGCGATGGCTGTGGATGGCGGCTCTTTCGAGACGATATCCTGGACATATTGTGTAGCTAACCTGGCGTCGGGCTCTAAACCTAATTTCAACGCCGAATCTCGCAACGCTTCCCACATTCTGAGGTCTTGCGGATCCGCGCTTAGTGCTCTTTGTAATAAATCCATGCTATCCGCAAACAAGCCGATGGAGAATGCCGCCAAACCCATTTCTCGATAAGTCAATAGATGTCTTGGATAAAAACGGAGAATATGACGTCCCAATGCGAATCCGGCCGCGAATTCATTAGCTGCAAAAAGTTCTTCCAAACGCTGGCTCAAATGTATCAGTGGCACATTTTCCATCATGACCATATCTTACCCGATGGTAGGAGATTAAACAACCAATCAAAAAGCAGCGATTACCCATAAGTCCATAAAAACAGTGTCTGGCATATCTCGAAAGTCTGGGGGTGACGCAACTTCAACAAGAGATAGCCAATCACCACACAAAAAACGCCAGGAGCGCTCCCACACTAACACGCCCCCGGCAATTCTCCCCTCAAGCGGCAATCCGATGAGCCAATCGTTGCAACGCAAGCCCCACGCGCGTACGCCAGGGCGTTTTTATCAACCTCCAATGATTTAGTTGACGATCAAAATCCAGATGATACACTTTCCGACGGCTTCTCACCTTATATATTCGTCGGCCTTGCCTCAACCCATGGGAGGAACGCCAGATGTGCTCAATGGAATCAATGGGATAGACGCGTCCTCGCCATAAGAAATAACCGGGTGCTCCAAAACGATTACTTTGCACAATAATTGATTCACCATGCTGCTTCATGGATTCCTCCTTGGTAGTAGTGGGCGGCATTAGTCTGCAGATAGCCAGCTGTTTTCTGAAATTTCAACAGGATCGCTCTCTTCATAGCCCATCAGGTGAAATTTTCGGGGAGTCGTTTGCACCCGGGGGGGCAATATGGGCTGCGTCGACGGGCTATGTGGGGATTGTGTCGGGGCGTATTGAGCAGGCATCATGCCACCGCTGACCACAATCACAGGAGGCTGCGGCTGATGATGAGACTGCGCCTGGCTAGCGTTCATTGCGTCATGCGTTTTTTTGAGAAGAAAACTTACAACAGCCAAAGAAGGAAGTATGGTTACCATCCCTAAGAGAGCGCCTATCAAAATAGAAAGAGCGTCGGTGCTAAGTCGATAACTTACGATGGCTATAAACACACTAGAAAGAACGATACCCATTAATGCAATGTATCTTTTCATGAAGCCAACTCCTTGACCAAAAAAGAGGGGTTTGAAATCGCCGTGCGAATCATGGCATCCTTGACGAAAGCTACTTGAAAACGAATGGTTTCATGACGAGCCACAAGAAGAAAATCGCCTCGCCCTCGTAATCGATTCGCACCACTGCCCGCCATACCTGTGGCGACCTTGGCGTCTTCGGGAGAGTTCACAGCGCCAACCAAGCGAACAGGTAAATTAGCCTTCACCACGCCTCCTATGATTGTCGATTGTGGTCGTTGTGTGGCGATCACCACATGAATTCCCGCCTCTCGCCCACGCTGAGTTAATCTGATCAGCGCTTGCTCCACTCGCTGTCCGCCTATCATACGCAAGTCAGCAAGTTCATCAACAACCACCAGAATGGCAGGCCTGTGAAAATGCAAGCGATCTCGGCGTTCCATTTCCACCACTAATCCTTCCAATAGCCTCACCGCGCGTTCGGGATCAGTCTCAACAGGGTGAATGAGATGCGGTAGCCCATTGAACGCAACCAGGCCCCGGCCCTTAGGATCAATCAAAGCCATCCGAATACGATGTTGAGGATTGGTTAAAGCCAAACTGAGCACAATCGTTTTCAGCAACATGGTTTTTCCAGAACCAGTCGTCCCCGCAACAAGCATATGGGCCACGTCAGGACTGGTGATCTTCATCAATAACGGGACGCCTTCTTGGTCGACGCCAAGAATAGCTGTCAGCTCAGGCAAATCTCCGACGCGGCGATATAACGTTTCAAAACGAACGTAGGCCATGTCTGAACGGGGTATTTCTACGCGCAACGTGTTTCCCATACGATACATGCGCACGTCGGGGACGCCTAAATGCATCGCCATTTCCTCACGCAGAGCCATTACCCTTTGCACGCGCATTTCATACGAAAGCTGCATATCAAATCGAATAAAGCGTGGGGTTACCACACCACCGAACACGCGTCCTTTGATTTTGTGGGCAGATAACACCGCCTCTATCAGGTCGGCCTGACGATCAAGCTGGGATGTCTTCATGTTCTGAAACAGGGAAAAGCTGGACAAGCCCTAAAGAATAGCAATTATGTTCTGATTTTTCACTTATTTTAGAACATAATTTCCCAAATTGTCAACCCCTTTTTCCCAACATTTATCCCAAAAAGAGAAAGGTGCGGCCTCAAAAGCCACACCTTAGTTTCACAGAGTGCTACATTTTTATGCCACGGTGATGCTTTCGTCTAGGTACACATCCTGGATCGCATGCAGGAGTTTGATGCCCTCCTCCATGGGCTTCTGGAAGGCTTTACGACCAGAGATAAGTCCCATGCCGCCGGCGCGTTTATTGATGACCGCGGTGCGTACAGCCTGTGCCAGATCGTTCTCTCCTGAGGCGCCACCCGAATTAATCAGGCCAATGCGTCCCATGTAACAATTCGCCACCTGCCAGCGCACCAAATCGATGGGATGATCGGAGGTAAGCTTGCTGTAAACCAACGGATGCGTGCGACCAAAGCCGATCGCTGTGTAGCCGCCATTATTCGTGGCTTGTTTTTGCTTAATGATATCGGCCTCGATCGTCGCGGCCAAATGATTGGCCTGCCCAGTCAGGTCTGCTGAGGTGTGATAATCCACGCCATCTTTCTTGAAGGCGCTGTTGCGCAGATAGGCCCACAATACAGTCACCATGCCCAGTTCATGCGCGCGAGCAAAGGCCTCACTCACTTCCATAATTTGTCGCCGAGATTCTTCGGAGCCAAAATAGATGGTGGCACCTACGGCAATCGCCCCCATATCGAAGGCCTGTTCCACCGCAGCAAACATGGTCTGGTCATATTTGGCTGGATAAGTGAGCAACTCATTATGGTTGAGCTTGACCAGGAAAGGAATCTTGTGGGCATACTTTCGAGACACCGCCCCCAAGACCCCGAGGGTTGAGGCCACCGCATTGCAGCCGCCCTCGATGGCCAACTTTACGATGTTTTCGGGATCGAAATAGATTGGATTGGGAGCAAACGAAGCAGCGCCCGAATGTTCCACGCCCTGATCCACGGGTAGAATGGAGACATAGCCGGTTCCGGCAAGTCTACCATGATTGAGTATTACCTGCATGTTACGCAGAACCATGGGGGGACGATCCATGGATGCCATTATTCGATCCACATAATCAGGACCTGGGACATGGATCATCTCCTTGGGGATACCTTTGCAGGTATGTGTCAACAGGCTTTCTGCCTCATCTCCCAGCAGATCAAGAATCATTTGTTGGGTCATTTTCTCCAACTCCTTTGTTGATAAAGTGCACGCAGGTGCAAACACACTCACAGCATTTGAACGCCTTACTCAGGCCATCATGACTCGATCGCGTTAGCAAGACGTGTTCCGCCGAAGGTGTGTTACATCGAGCTTTCGTAAAGGGATTTATCTATCGCTAAGTTTACCATTTTCTCTCGAAAGTGAGCAATAATCCATTCAAACATGCAACTGATCAGTGTTCAGCTTTTCTGTTTTTCTAGAAAGAGCAACGTAAATCATCCCTGCCAGCAAAGATATCGCAAACGCAGCATACCAAACCCAATCAGGGTCCCAATAATCCATAACCACGCCCGCCAACAACGGCCCCACCGCCGCGGGAATAGCCCAACTGAAACCAAACACGGCCATATATCGACCCCGCATCGCCTCGGGAGCAAGGCGAGCCACGACCGCCTGGGCAATAGGTACAATAAGCATCTCGCCAATGGTGATAATTATCATTGCCAACACAAAAAGACCGAAGCTACCCACGACACCATACATCCCAAAGCCGATAGCATAAAGAATAGATCCAAACGCCAACACATACAACGGGTGATAAGGCCTGACCTTTCTAGTCACGATAAACTGAAATAAAACCACAAGAAGCGCATTCATGCTAATCAAATAACCATACTGCTGCGGTGGCACATGATGAACATCTCGCAAATAAACGGAAAGGGTTGTGTTCATCTGAAGATAAACGATGTATTCAAGAATAGAAGCAATCATAAAAATCATGAATACCGCATCTCTGAACACCTCGAAATAACCGATAAACATCCCTTTCAGTTCACCCTTCTTTTCTCGATCAATGGATTTAGGTAACGTCTCGCGGATAAAAAACATAACGATAAAGGAGGTGATCGTGCTGGCAATGAAATCAGCAATAAACAACGACAAATAAGAACGGCTTGCCATAAAACCACCAATCGCCGGACCAATGGTTACCGCCAAGTTCATAACGACCCTCATCAGCCCATACCCCTCGGCGCGCTGTTGGGGCGTTAAGATGTCTGCAATCATCGCCTGACGGGCTGGTTCACCAACATTGGCAAATAACCCGACCAGGATCGCGGCCATAAAAAAGAGCCGGATATCACCAGCAAATCCCATTAGCAATGTTATAAGAGCACTGGCGATTAACCCAAAGACAATCATCTTCTTCCGCCCGAAACGATCAGAAAGCGCGCCGCCCACAAAACTACCCGCAATCGATGAAATCGAAAACACACCAAAGATAAACCCTACGGTGACCATGCCAATATCAAAGCGGGCCGTAAGATAAAGCGTGAAAAACGGAAAAAGAAGAGCGCCACCTAAGCCGTCAATGAAACTTGCCGCAAGCAGCAACCAAAACTGCTTGGGATACTCATCAAAGAGGCGACGAAGTTTGACAAAGGTAAGCATGATGGTAACGTGTTCATGTAGGGCTTGATTTTCTGGTAAAGGACCACCTTCTCATTAGGAAGACATGACCATCTTTCCGATGACATATCTATCCATGTTTATCCGTGGGGAACACCCATCATCCAGCACAGCTTTCCGTTAAGCGGCTCGTCCGCCCAAGAGGGAACTTTGTCGTTCCAACTCGCGGCGGAATTGATAAGTGTATAGCTTGTAATACCGGCCGCGCAGACGCATCAGCTCAAAATGCGCGCCCTGTTCTACAATCCGACCATCCTCGATATAGAGGATACGATCTGCTCGCCGAATGGTGGAAAGACGATGAGCGATAACAAAACTGGTTCGATCTCGCATCATCGCCTCCATGCCACGCTGAATCAAACGTTCCGTTATTGTATCGACAGAGCTCGTTGCCTCATCCATAATAAAAATATCGGGATCTGCAAGCACTGCTCTGGCCAAAGAAATGAGCTGTTTCTGTCCTGTGGAGAGCAGAACGCCCCCCTCGCCCACATCGGTGTCGTAACCTTGTTCTAATTCCACAATAAAATCGTGAGCGCCAGCCAGTTTTGCCGCCGCCTCAACCTCCTCATCTGTGGCATTAAGCTTACCATAACGGATATTTTCGCGTATGGAACCGGAAAAAAGATGGGGCGACTGCAGCACAATACCGAGACGCGAATGGATGCTGGCTAATGTTATTGTCGTGTAATCTCGCTCGCCAAAGCGTATGACTCCCGCTTTGGGTTCGTAAAAACGACAAAGAAGGTTGACAATCGTGCTCTTTCCACCCCCGGTCGGCCCCACCAATGCAATGGTTTCACCCTGATGTACGTCGAGATTGAAGTCTTGAAGTATAGGTTTCTCTTTTTCATAATAAAAATCGACATGATCGAATTCGATATCCACGCGTAACGTCTCTATGGGCGTTGCCCCCACGCGATCGTTCACCTCTGGAACAGCATCCAACAAAGAAAAAATGCGTTCTGCAGAAGCAATGGCCTGTTGGGTGCTGGCATAAACTCGCGCCAGGTCCTGAACAGGCCAAAGCATAAACGCGATATAAGAGATAAATGCCTGGATGCCGCCAATCGTCATTCCACCAACCTCTGTTTGAAGCCCTCCAACCACCACGACAACGCCAATAGCAACAGCGCTGATAATCTGAACAACAGGCAAAAATAATGCGGAAAGCCACCCTGCGCGAAAACCGGCGCGATAGCGTTCAAACGAAAGATTGGCAAACTCTTCCAGGTTTTTCTCTTCACGACTGAACGCCTTTGTAACACGCACACCCGTAATATTTTCATTGAAGGCGCCCGTGATTTTGGAGTTTAATTTGCGCACCTTGCGAAACTCCACCAAAATCAACTTTTTAAAATACACGGCAACAATGACAAGGATCGGCAATACAAGGATCACAAGCGCGGCCAGTTTCCAATTTATCTTAAACATGAAATAAAAGGACGTGCCAATTCCAATAACTGCCCAGGTCATATCCAGCATGCCCCAACTGACCAATTCCCCCACACGTTCTGTGTCAGATGTTACACGCGACATAATCCAACCCACAGGCGTCCGGTCGAAATAAGAAAAAGAGAGCTCCTGGAGATGATCGAACAACTTTTTGCGTAAATCGTACCGGACGCGCTCACTTAGCACGCCGGCTGCATAAATAAATCCAAACACCCCAATACTCTGTACGAGAATCAGTAACCCATATTGCATGGCCAACCGGAACAACTGCTCTCGATTCCCAGGCACAATCCCCTCATCGATCATCCGTTTGCTCAAAAAAGTGAAATAGCCGTCTAATAAAGAGACCGCAGCGATCGCGAGCAGAAAAACAAGCATGAGTAACCAGTGCGGCCTGGCCTGTGCAAAAATACGCCCCAACACCTGACCGTTAAACTGTGAAGAAAACTCTTCTTCTTCAAATTGAGTCGATTTATCAGACATCGTTTTCAATTCCTCAATAATAACTTAATCATTTTGTTTTTGTTGCAAACGATAAAAATCAATATCTGTCGAGGCCCCCGACATCAGGCGTCCTCCATAGCCAGAGATTCATCGACTTGTGACTGCAAATCATAGATATCACGATAAAAACCTGGTTGCTGAATGAGCTCCTCATGGGAGCCGATTTGGGCGATCCTTCCACGTTCCAACACAACAATCACATCAGCTTGCATGACGGTTTGAAAACGATGCGCAATAATAAAGCTGGTCCTGCCAGCCATCAGTCGAAACAGAGCCTGCTGAATCAATTCTTCCGTTTCTGCATCCACAGAACTGGTGGCGTCATCTAAAATGAGAATCCGGGGATTTCGTAAAATTGCCCGAGCAATGGCGATGCGTTGTTTTTGCCCCCCAGAAAGGGTCACGCCTCGCTCACCAACTAACGTATCATAACCATCAGGAAACCCCATGATGCTTTCATGGATTGCAGCAGCTTTAGCGGCCTCGATTATTTCCTCATCAGAGACATTACGGTTTACCCCATAGGCGATATTCTCACGAATGGTACGAGAGAACAAAAAAGGTTCTTGTTCCACTATCGCCATCTGGCTACGCAAGAAGCGACGCGGATAGTGCTTCAATTCCACACCATCCAGATAGATGTGCCCCTCCGAATATTCATAAAAACGAGGAAGCAAATTGACCAGGGTCGTTTTCCCTGAACCTGAGGCGCCCAACAAGGCCACCGTCTGTCCTGGCTTGCAATGAAATGAAATATCATGAAGCACGGGAACACTTTCATCCTCGCCTTCGTAGGAAAAACTGACATGCTCAAAGCGAATATCCCCAGCAACATCTCCTGAGGGGATAAATGCGCCTTCTTCCACAGGTTCTTTCTCGACGCGGATAATCGCAGCCACGCGCTCATACGACACCAACGCCGTTGACGTCTGTACAATGACGCGTCCAAGATTCCGCATGGGCCAAATAATGTAGATGAGCATGCCAATATAGGCCAGATAATCGCCAATGGTGATGACGCTATTCATGGCCATCAGCCCGCCTACCACATAGCCGGTGAGCATCTGAGCGCCGGCGATGAGATCAGAACTTGGCCAAAACAAGGCGTGGAAAAAGATCAATTTCTTTCCCAGGAGGTATTTGCGCCAGCTCACATTGTCAAACTGTCCTTTCTCATAGTCTTGCCGCGCAAACGCCTTGACTACCCTCACCCCCGTTAAATTCTCTTGCAGGCGTGTCGAAACGACGGCATCTTGCTCCTGGTAGCGTTCATATTGATCGCGAATTCGTCTGAAAAAAACATAAGAGACGATGACAAGTGCAGGAACAGCGATCACCGATATCAAAGCTAGCCGCATATTTATGCGCCAGATCGCCGCAAAGTTAATGACAAACAACAGCAAAATACGGCCGATACTCATCGCTTGATCCTGATAAAAACGACGCACCGCATCCACATCAGAGGTGGCTCGTTGGATCAGCTCACCGGTTTTGGTTTTATCATGATAGGAAAAATTCAATCGTTGGATGTGATCATAAAGGTAATTGCGCAATCGCAAGGCAATTCCTTCCGCGGTCTGGGTCGCCAAATACCCACTAATGAATGTAAAACTTCCCTGCACCAATGCCAGGGAGATGAACGCCAGAGCAACCAACACCAACGATGACCACGTGGCCCCCTTTCCTAATACTTTATCGACGTAAAAGCCAATGAGCATATACGTCGCAGTGCGTGAAAATGCCGAGATAGCAACGGCCACATTTGCCGTAAAGAATCTGAGATAATAGCCGCGCAACAATCGCCAAAGTCCGACTAGTCGGTTTTCGGCCACAGTTGTTTTCAAGTCTAAGGGGATCAACGGTGTTTGTGGTGACATATTCGTCTTAATGTTCAAAAAGCAGTCATATAGGAATTTGGATTTATCATCGCAGACGGACTACTCAATCATTAACGAACGTCCAACATTTTTCCACAACATCAAGCAACGCAATGTGAGCAAACTTCGACGACAGCCGAAGATGGATCTTGCAGCGGGCTCATCACTCCTCCTCCAGACGCGCGAAATCGCCCCACAAAACGGTGGACCCCGGCGCTTGTGCCTGAAGTATTATACGATAACAAGAAGCATGCTGCAAAACGACAGGGCCGTTTTTCTTTTGTGAATTCCCCAACTTTACCCCAAAACTTTCCACAATACCCACAAGTTTTCCACAATTCTTTCCACAGACACACCCCGCGCCATTACGACATCCATTTATTTGCAGGAAACACTTTGCCGAACTGCATCTTGCTATGCGATACTTTCATGAAAACCGCTTTCCCCCTTAACAACAGGAGTGCATATGAAGTTCGATATCGTTCTCGACGCGGATACGATTGAGCAGATCCGTCGTACAAGTCAGGCGGCCGAAGCCCTGGGATTTGATGCCATCTGGACGCCCGAAACCCGCCATGATCCATTCCCGCAATTGGCGCTCGTTGCGGAACACACGAAAAACATGGAGTTAGGGCCTGCAATTGCGGTGGCTTTTGCCAGAAGCCCCATGCACATGGCCTACGTCGCCTGGGATCTGGCCAGATACAGTAATGGACGATTTATCCTAGGCCTGGGAACCCAAATCAAACCCCATATCCAACGCCGATTCTCCATGCCTTGGAGCAAACCTGCAGCAAGATTGCGTGAATACATTCTGGCGCTGAAACACATCTGGCGGGTCTGGCAATACAATGAAAAATTAAACTTCCGCGGCGATTTTTACAAAATGACCTTGATGTCGCCATTTTTCCATCCTGGCCCCATCCCCAATCCAGACATTCCCATTTATATCGCCGGCGTCAATCAAAAACTTTGCGAACTCGCCGGGGAACTTTGTGATGGATTTCATGTTCATCCATTCCACACCGTCGACTACTTGCAAAAGCGAATTCGCCCCTGGGTTGCTGCGGGCGCAGCAAAGGCTGGTCGCCGTATAGAGGATGTGGTTTTCAGCACCACGATTTTCGCCATTGTCGGTGATACAGAAGCTGAACGGTCTCAACGCCGCCAGGAAGTTCGTATGCAGATCGCCTTTTATGCCTCTACCCCATCGTATCGTCCGGTGCTAGACCTCCATGGCTGGGGAGAAATCGGTGACCGGTTAGGAAAAATGGCGGTCAGAAAACAATGGGCCGATATGCCCGCCCTCATCAGCGATGACATGCTGGATGTCTTTGCCATTACCGGAACCTGGGAAGAAATCGGTCCTGCAATTCAAGCGAGATACGGAAACCTGCTTCAACGAGTGACGCTTTACATCCCCTTCCGTCCTGGAGAGAATGATCATGGTTGGCAACGCTTTTTAGCGCACGCCCGCAAGGCGACACCATGACGCGCTCAATTCGAATGCAGCAAAAGACAGGATATTAGCTCCAGGGGCAAACATCCTTTTCCGACGAACCGACCTTCCTGCATCTAATCCTCGGTTTGAGCCACCTCCTCCGCAGCATCACGCTGCTGGTTTTCCCCCTGTTCTGCTTCAAATAACGCCAATAGCCGTTCTGGCAAGGCCTCTCGAGCCACGGTCCACACCACAAGTTTGACCGCAGTTCGCTCCAAACCCTGAATCTCCACCTCAACAAATACGGGAATGGAAGCGATAGCGATGCCATCTTCCTGAAGATAACCCCGCGCGATGGCCACAGCTTTCACGGCCTGATTAACAGCACTAGCGCCAATAGCCTGTACTTCCGCATACCCCTGATCGCGGATCACGCCGGCAATGGCCCCTGCCACAGCAGTGGAACGAGAACGGGCCGATACCTTGATGACTTCCATGAGGCTTCTCCTGCAATGTGGGAGATTGATGAATGGCGAAAAGAAGACGTGCTACGCCAATTTTATTTTACACAATCAAAAACATAAGATCAATATTCCCTTTGAGCACCCATAAATTGTCAGCCTTTGCCTTCATGTAAATTTTTCATGACTCAACCATATCGTTTTTGTCCTCTTTGCGCGGCAGCGCTTACCCCCATTGAAAAAGGTGGACGCGTTCGTTTGGCTTGTCCTGAATGTGGGTTTATTCATTACAGAAACCCAACCGTAGGCGTTGCTGCAGTTATTCTGGATGGGAATAACGTCTTGCTTGGACGCCGCTCCCCAACGAGCTCTTATTCTGGAGCTTGGTGCTTTCCTTGTGGGCATGTCGAATGGGAGGAAGATGTACGCGCAGCCACTCATCGCGAATGCCTGGAAGAAACAGGTTTTGAGGTGGCAGTCCATGAGGTAATTGCCGTCCATTCAAACTTTCATAATCCCAACCAACATACCGTCGGCATCTGGTTTCGTTGCGAAATCGTAGGCGGAACACTGCAAGCAGGCGATGATCTAGATCTTGTGGCCTGGTTTTCCCTCTTCGACCTTCCAGAACCATTGGCCTTTCCCACAGACCAGCTAGTGCTAACGCAGTTACAACAAACTGTTGGCGGCGCATAAAAAGACTTTTGTTGAGGTTCTTTTTTACTTTCATCGCGGATAAGGTATGATGAAGAACCTTCTCTGACGCCTTTTAGGTAACGCACACCTTGCGAGTTGCATCCAATGACTGGTATCGAAATCGATCTCGATATTTATCCTGATGAAGCTTCCTTAGTTGAAGCATTAAAAAGCGGCGATCCAGAAGCTTGTGCGTGCATGATCAAACAATATGCGCCACGAGTTTACGCCATCGCCATTCGCATGCTCAACGATCCTGATGATGCAGAGGAAGTGCTGCAAGAAACATTCATCAGTGCATGCAAGAACATCAAAAAGTTTGAAGAACGCAGCGCCTTGGGCACCTGGCTTCATCGCATCGCCACGAATGCTGCACTGATGCATCTGCGCAAACGAAAACGCCGAGAGGTGTCATTAGATGAGCCCATTGAAACACAAGGCGGCGATGATGTTTATCGAGAAGTGCAGGATTGGACATTTTCTCCTGATGATCACGCCATGAACAGCGAGATCAGGGACATCTTGGAAAAAGCCATCGCCGAGCTCCCAGAGACCTTGCGCACCGTGTTTGTTTTACGAGAAATTGAAGGATATAGCACTGAAGAAACCGCCCAAATTTTAGGGATCAGCGTGTCCGCTGCCAAAGTACGTTTACACCGAGCCCGGTTACGTCTTCGCCAACTTTTGTCACCATACTTCACTTGACTCCAGCCATTGGCTAAACCATGATTTCTCAACATCAACACCGGCACGAAAACGATTGTCAAGAGGTGTTATCGCACCTCAACGATTATATCGATGGCGAACTTTCGCCTGAATTGTGCATGGAGCTGGAAGCGCATCTCGCAGTATGTCAAGATTGCCGCGTTGTGTTTGACACGCTAAGCAAAACCCTGTATCTCGTGCATAAACTCAGGGAGAGCCCACCAGAACTGCCAGAAACCGTGGAGTATCGGCTCTTTGCGGTCATGAATCTTGAACAGTTCGTCCCCAAAAAACGAAAATAGTTCCTTGTATGTGATCGCTCGCTTGATAGGGGGCGATTTTTTATTCGCCAATAAACTGAAGGACCACGCGTCGCTGGCGGGGGCGCACATCAAATTCGATAAATAGAATTTGCTGCCATGTTCCTAAAACCAGTCGACCATGAACAAAGGGAATATGGAGATCCGGGCCAATGATGGCCGCTCGCAAATGACTGTGGCCATTGCCATCTCCCCAGCGTAAATTATGGCGATATTCCTGGCCAAATTGTGGCGCCACCTGCTCAAAAAATCGTTCCAGGTCGGCCAAGGCGCCAGATTCATATTCAATGGTCGTTAAAGCGCTGGTGCTACTGGGGGTGAAAATTGTGACAGCGCCATGAGAGAGCCCTGTGCTATCCAACGCCTCTTGGACTTGGTGTGTGAGATCGATAAAGTCACAATGGGGCTGGGTTGCAAATTGTAATTCTCTTGTTTTGACCGCCATATTCTATTTTTCGATATCATACATGGCCCAGGCTTGCTCATCACGCCATAAACGAACGCTCAGAGCCGTAAGATTGGGCGCATAAAGGCTTTCGTTGATGGCATCGCCTAACACCTGGGCAAAGGCTTCCAAGGTTGGTATACGGTTTTGGAATGCTGGTGTGTCGTTTAGACTTTTATTCGCATATTGAGAAAGAATCTCCTCCACCTCTGCCTCGAGGGCTTCCAGGTCCAGTACATAGCCTTCACTATCGAGCTCTTCAGTTTCTAGCATGACTTCGAGAATGTATAAATGGGAGCGAATTGGGTGTTCGGGATCAATTTCAATCGCAGATGTGTGATGGGCAATAAATTTTTTGCGAAGAGCAAGGGTAAACATATGACATCCTTAGTGTGAGAAACTGTCGATTTAGAACGCGATGCCCAACCATTGTAACAGCACCACAAAGGCAGGCGCCAAAAATATGGCAGGGAGGAAGTTGGCTGCCCGCAATCTTTTGATGCCTAACAGGATAAAGCCAATGCTTAACAGCACGATTCCGCCCGTTGCCGTCATCTCGATAACAGCGGGATTATCCGCGGTCACGCCGCCCAAGGCGCCCCCAAAAAGCATGGCCAGCAAGGCTAGCCCGCCTTGAAATACAAACACGGTAATGGCTGAAAGGATAACGCCTGGACCAAGACTTGCGGCAAACGCAATGGATGCAAAACCATCCAAGACGGCTTTCAACAACAGAAACTCATAGTTATTGACCAGCCCATCCTGCACAGAACCAATAATCGTTAGCGGCCCCACACAATAGACCAAGCTGGCTGTTACAAAGGCCTGAACCAATCGATTTTCATCGCTTTCGCCTAAGCGTTCTCCAAACGTCCGTTCCATCCATTGGCCCAAGGCCTCCAACCGCTCTTCCAATTGCATCCATTCTCCCAGCATTGCGCCGATCACAATGGCAAATAACGGGATCAAAATGTTTCGCGTGGTAATGGCATTGCTGATGGCAACGACGATGGTCACTAATCCCAAACCATGCAAGACGGTATTCTGGGTATCTTCGCTTAATTTGTGACCAATAAAAATGCCGATTAAACTTCCCAGGATGACGGTCAAGGTGTTGATGATGGTGCCAGTGAGGCCTGGAACAATGACGGGCATAATTCAACATCCATATACAATGAAGGAGAAACCATGAACTGTTTACGCCTTTGGTTGTTGAGCATTCTTGGGCAATCCTTCGATCAACCAGTCGAAAAGTTCGCCCTGGCCCTCAAGGGGTACGCAGTTGATGTAGACAACGCGATCGGTCGTTATCAAGCCTTTTGCATTCCTAGGATGATATCCAATAATCAACGCTTCATTGCGGCGTCCTCCCCTCTCAACGAAGGCTAATTGGCGGCGTTCAAACGTGTGGGGGGAGCGAAAAGGCGTGCGGTATGTAAATTGCTCTCCATCGAACTCCGCGCGCGCAAAGGAGCTCAGGAATAAACGCACAGCGATGAAACCCACGCCGACAAACATGATCCACCACAAGACATCTTTTCGCTTCCATGCTTCCATGCCCAACCATATCGTTGCAATCGCAAATAAGAATGCATACATATAAAAGATGGATTTCGGTTTATACTGCTTGGGCAAGTTGGGTGAATCAGACGGTAGGACGTTCATAACTATAACCACGCAAAGAAGATTCTTGAAAGCCAAGTCGCAGCAGTCGAGATTGTGCGGCCGCGTCTTCATGAGGAACATCGATCAATAAGCGCTGGATGCCTCGGGCCAGAAGCAGGTTACTTCCTCGTTCCAACAGCCAGCGGCCAATTCCCAGTTGTTGATATGCTGGTTTCACAAACAATCGATGTAAGCCAGCTGATTTGGGATGTGTACAATCGGCAAGTTGAGGGAAGAGCATAAACCGCACGAAGGCAATCTCTTCTTTCCCTAAACGTACGTGGAGAGAAAGCACGTCGTCGATGTCATCTTGCCAGAAAAGGGTCAAGCGAGGCAATTCGGGGAGTTGTTCTGGTATGGGGTTGGCAAAGGACCGTTCAAAGAAAAGCCACCGCTTTGTCAGTTGATAACCACGCTTTCCCAACGCATCCATGATGTCCCATGCCTCTCCAATGATGGCTCCTCGACCAAAATGCACTCGCGGATATCCTGTCTGCAAATAAAAAGCCAGGATGCCAGAAAGGCCCTTTTGGCTATCGAAATAGGCGTCCGCAGCCCGAAGCAGCAATCCTGCGGTTGCTGCCGGGGCATTCTCTGCGATTACAAGCGCTCTGATGATGCCCCGTAACGTTTCTGGACCATCCGAATCCAATCGTCCCACCGTACAATGCACAAAACCCATGAATTCCTCATTCTGCCGAGCGACCAACCATCCTTTCGGATCGATAGCGAGGATGGCGCGAGGCTCGCCTCCATGCAACAATACATGCTCTTCGATATCTTGGGAGGTAAGCGAACAAGGAAAACCAACATTTATCAAAGATTGAGACCAAATTCGGGCCAATGTTTTCAAATCGTGCGTATACAATGGCGTGATTTCGATCATGCGACCCCCAACCAGGCGGAATACAGCATGAAAATTCCAGCGCCAAATAATAGCAAGGCCGACAGCTGCATGGCTCGACGATAAATCCATGGCGGCATATTTCGAAAACGCCCTAATACCAGCGCCAAGATAACCTTGCTGCCCACCAAAAGAAGATAAAACATAGTTATGAATCCCACAGCCTGCCAGGGGGATTGTTTCCAGGCCTGGACCACTAAGGGCGCCCCCACAGCGCCCCAAAACAGGTATGGATGAGGATTGAGAAAATTCACCATCATTCCACGCAACAGGTCTTGTTGCGCCTGCGGCGGAGTGGTCGCTTCTTCTAAACTTTCTCCTGTTTCCAGCCAGGCCTCAACAGCCAACCACAACACAAAAAGACCTCCAAGCCCCATCATGATATGCAAATAAAACGCAGGCAATCGCGAGATGACCATGAGCGACAAAACCACAATGGGCAAGTCTGTCAACAATGGGGCGATGGCGATCCTTAAACCGCTCATAGCTCCATATCGCAAAGTGCGTTGGATGACCAGCGCCAACAAAGGGCCGGGCGCCAATCCAGCACTCAATCCCAGAGAAAATCCAAGAAATGGATAAAACATATCCTTACAAACTCACTGACAAAGGGATGAATCGCCAATTCGCAGAGAATGCTCACGAAACCGCTTTTCGGTACGTTTCCAGGGTTTGACGGGCTGCTTTTTCCCACGAAAATTGCGCAGCGCGTGCTCGTCCTTTTGTTCTCAAAGAAGCCTGTAAAGCCTCATCCTCCATGACGCGATGAAGCGCAACAGCCCAGGCCTCTTCATCATTTGGCGGGGCTAAAAGCGCCGCATCTCCTACAACTTCAGGCAAGCTGCCCGCATCAGAACAGACCACGGGGGTTGCGCAGGCCATGGCTTCCAGCGGGGTCAACCCAAATCCTTCATAGTGTGCAGGGTGTGCGAGCACGGTTGCCAAATTATAAAGCGCCAATAACTGTTCAGGCGTGGTCTTCCCCAAAAAGCGCACATGGGGCTCCAGCTTCAAGGAAGCCACCTGCGCTATCAAATCCTCAGAAAGCCACCCCATCGCCCCCGATAGTAACAACGGCGCTTCCAGACGATAGCGATCTCGTAATAACCGATAAGCGCGTAACAGGGTCGCCAGATTCTTTCGCGGCTCAATGGTGCCAACAAAAAGGATAAAAGTTTCTGGGACCTTGAGTCCGCTGGCCTGGAGCTGCCTACGCGCCATCTCTCGAGGAATGGGGCGAAACAGAGGGTCTGCAGCTTCATAAATCACATCAATTTTTCGCTCAGGCGCCCCGACAAGCTCGACGAGATCGTTTTTGGTGGACTGACTCACTGCAATGATACGACTTGCTCGTTTCACCGCTTCATCAAGCTGCCCATAGTATCGAGCACTCGCTTCGGTGACAAAGTTAGGATAGATCAAAAACGCCAAATCGTGAACTGTGATCACTGCAGGGATTTGATTGTGTAAAGGCGGAATAAAATCGGGGCTATGGATCAAATCCAACTGCAGAAAACGCGTCTCCACGCTCAAAAGCCATGGTTCCAGACGATGGTGTACGGGCGACAATAACCGAGCATGGCTAAAATTGGGAGCGAAAACCAACGGCTCTGTCTGACGGCGATGTTGCAACAGCACGTATTGATTTTCGGTATCGATTCTTGACAAGGCTGCCAACAATCGCAAGGCATACAGACTAATGCCTGCCATTTGATGATAGGCTAATCGAACATCTACACCAATACGCATGGGTGGATTCTCATCTCAAATAAAACGCCCAAAGATAGACGGTGGCTATGAGCATCGAAAAGAAGGTAGTAACCATACCATATTTGGCAAATGTTACAAAGGAAATTTTATGGCCGCTGCGTTCAGCAAAGCTGGCCACCACCACATTGGCTGATGCGCCAATGATTGTGAGATTGCCTCCTAAATCCGCTCCCATGGCAAGCGCCCACCACAATGGCCATATATCCATGCCACCCTCTCCCAATTTCTGAATGACGGGGATGATGGTGGCCGTGTAAGGTATGTTGTCAACCAATCCGCTTAATAGCGCGGACCCCCAAAGCAAGGCGATGGTGGTTACGGCGACATTCCCTTTGGTGGTTTCCAAAAGCCAGCTGGCGATGACATCGATGACGCCTACATGCACCAAGGCCTCAACCAACACAAAAAGCCCCACGAAAAACATTAGCGTGGCCCATTCCACATGATGAAAAACTTTATGAGCAGATTCCCGCGTCCATAAAATCAATACGGCCGCGCCCGCTAAAGCAATCGTTGCGCTTTCAAGCCCCAAAAAACCGTGCAACATAAACCCCACCAAGACAAGCCCCAACACAGTCAACGATTTGCGCAATAATACATCATCGGTGATGAGCGTTGATGCGTCGACAGTCGCAGGCTCGACAACTTCGGCATTGGCTATTTTCAACTGATTTCTAAAAAGCAAGGGGAGCCCCAAAACGAATAGAATCAGGGTGATCAAAATATACGGTCCCATATTGATAAGGAAGGTCAAAAAATCGATGCCAGCCGCACTGCCAATGAGAATATTCGGAGGATCGCCGATCAGGGTGGAAGCGCCGCCAATATTCGAGGCCAAGGTTTCTGCAATGAGAAAAGGAATGGGACTAACACCCAAACTCGATGCTGCAACCAAAGTGACGGGCGCCAACAACACCACGACAGTTACATTGTCTAACATAGCAGAGGTGACTGCAGTCACCAACACCAAGATTTGCATAATGCGAGTCGGGTTTCCCTTTCCCAGCTGGATCGCCTTGACGCCCATCCACTGAAAAACCCCGGTTTCCCCCATAATATTTGCAATCACCATCATGCCCGTCAACAAAAACAACACATTTAGATCGATGGCGTCGAAGGCTACGTCTTGGGAATAGGATTTGATAAAAATAATAGCAGCCATTCCTCCAACAAGAGCAACAGCCGCACGATCCACCTTTTCAGAAACAATGGCCGCATAGACCAACACAAAAATGGTGACTGCGATGATAGCTTCGTTCATGATCTCATTTTATGAAGATTTCCGCCCTTTAAGGATGTCAAGGGACAGATTCAACAGGTCTTGTAAACTAATATAACCGACTACGCGGGTGTTCTCATCAACCATTGGCAGTCCAGAGAGGCCATGTTTGTGCATTTGTGCGAAGGCGTCACCAACCGTGTCAGAGAGGCGAATAGAAACCGGCTCCAGCATCAGGTCAGCGATATTATGCACGTTGGCCATCTTTCCGAAATCGAGACTTTGATCGATGTCGCTGGTCAGTTCGCTATAAAAGACTTCCGGCATAATGCCGAAGAAAATATGATCGGCCAGTTGACGCAATGTGATGATACCTAAAAGGTGCCCTGTCTGACTGATAATGGCCCCAACGTGTGCATAAGGGCTTTGCAAAAAGGCTTTGGCGGCTTCTAATAATGTAGCGCTTGTGGGTATCACGACCGGCTCGATGTTTAAAATGTGCACAACCTGATCCAAAGGGGTATCACGGATCATGATATCCGCCAGATCGGTTGCGGGAATCGTTTCGGATCGTTCGCGTCGTTCACGTTTTTGTACGCCTACGGCGCGCCGCACAGGCACGGTAAAAAGAATGCCGCTATTTTCTCGACCAAACCCCCCCATGGCCTGTTCAGCCGCGGCAATGGCGCTATCAACTTGCTCGGCACGAATAACAGCTAATAAGGTCCGTCTTTTTAATTCCGCCGCACCAAACATTTTATGCAACCCTGCCAGGCCGATCTCATCCAACCAGTTTTTCGCCCGATACGCGCCGATACTCGTCAGCAAGGTGGCTCCCGACACGCCAGCCTCTCGTAAGGCGTCCAATAATGCTGGAAGCCGATCAAGGTCATCGATGATTATGACCAATAATTCATAATGATTTGCGGTCACCATAACATTTTACCAGGAACGTTGTCGATTTTGGAGCTTGCTTTTACAATTCTAACATCATGCTTCGTGAATTGTTGCAACGACTCATTCGTCAATTAAAAAGCGACCCCCATTATACCATTGATCCCGCCGTTCCTACGACCGCACTGGGCACGGTGCTCAAGGAACGGGGGCTTGCTTATTTGCGCGGGCTCTTACGAAAGCCCTTTCTGGCCCAAAGTCAGGGGGCCTTGTTCGTGGGCAGACGAGTGCAAATCCTGAACTCGCGTCTGCTTTACTTGGGGCGTAGCGTCACCTTGGAGGATGACGTCAAAATCGACGCGCTCAGCCGACAGGGAGTCCATATTGGAAACAACGTTTCTATTGGGCGTTTCTCAGTAATCGAATGCACAGGCGTACTCACCCATTTGGGCATTGGTTTTTGGATTGGCGACAATTCCAATTTGGGCGATTACAATTTTGTCGGAGCGGCTGGCGGAGTCCGCATTGGTGCGAATGTGCTCATCGGGCAGGGCGTGCGCTTTCACTCCGAAAATCACGTTTTTTGTCGCGTCGATATCCCCATCAAAGAGCAAGGGGTCACCAATGAAGGCATTGTAGTTGAAGATGATGTCTGGCTCGGTTCCGGGGTGATCGTGCTCGATGGCGTCACCATCGGCCGCGGCGCCATTGTAGCTGCAGGAAGCGTCGTCACTAAAGACGTGCCTCCCTTGGCTATTGTGGGTGGGGTGCCAGCGAAAATCATTAAATTTCGGAGTAAGGATACGTGAATCGAGAGCAGCACCACCCGCGAAATGTTCTCGGCTCAATATGGGCTGCCATCTTTGTTGGGCTCCTCGCTGGCAGCCTGGTTCTCATGATCCCAATGGGCACAATCATTCCCTTTGTGATCATTGGCGTATTGTTGTTGGTTGCACTCTTGTTGGTTGGATGGCCATTTAGCGGCGTTGCCCTCTTAATAGTGGCCGCATTGGTCACACGGTATCGGATTGACATTGGGCCAGTTACGGTTCGACCAGAGCATATCGCTGCCGTGCTCGTGGCAGGTATTGGTTTTTTACAAATCGGCTTAGAAAGACGGTCTATGCGTATACCCGCCGCTGTTTGGTTTGCCGCGGGATGGTGGGGCATGAATTTACTCTCGGGCGCATTGTTCAGCCCTGATCGCATGATGGGCCTACAAAATGCACTACGCATAGCGTTGTCGCCTCTGACTTTCTTTCTAGTGATCAATCTCATCCCCAATAAACGCAGCTGGCAACGCGCCGTCACCTTTTTTCTGGCAGCAGGCGTCCTGGAAGCCACCTTTGGCATAGTCGCCCGGGCGGTGTACCCATTTGGCGTTAATCTGGGTGTGCAAGTGGCCTGGAATTTTACAGAACCCGTTCCCTATGGGACGTTTGAAGAAGGGAATTTATTCGGTAGCCATGCCGCTTCCTGGGCCATTGCCTTGCTAATGATCATTTTGGCGGCAGAACGTGTGGGAGACGCACGCCAACGACAGCTGATTCGCTTCAGCGGATTTATGATCCTGGTAGTCGCCGTTCTTTTGAGCATGTCTCGCGCCGCCTGGATCATGTTTCTTGTTGGGGCGACAGTGGTATTGATTTTTGAAAAAAATAGCCTCTGGTCACAAGTCAACCGTTTTCTATTGGCTGCCATCGCGCTGCCTCTACTCATCTTCTTCATCCTGTCGATCACACCCTACCTACCTCCTTCATTACCCTTTGTGAATCGCCTGCAATCCTTCCTCAATTTGAGCTATGATCCTACTTTTTCCGCCCGGCTTAGCGATTGGTCACTGGCTCTGCAGGATTGGAAAGAACGCCCCTGGACAGGTTGGGGGCCAGGATCGTTTTACGCAATTCACGGACTCTTGCGCGCTCGGCCTGCTTGGATCAGCAATCTATCCGTCCGCTTGCTACAAGAAACCGGCGTGGTGGGATGGCTCCTCTTTGGCGGCTTTTTCGCTACATTGATACTGCCAGGCATCAATGTAGCCCGCCAACAACAAGAGCTCACGACTCGAGGCCTCCTGTTGGCGCTCATCATCAGTTATGCGATGCTGGTGGGTTTGGCCTATCAATCCACAGATGGCATTTGGTTGACCGCCAGTTGGGTTCATGCCGGACTCATCGCCGCCGGCGCTCACATTCTTTCCTCATCCTCCTCTTCGGGACCTACGGCCATCCACACAAAATAATCGCCTTCGACCATGACTCCACCAATCACCATTCTCTATCCCCACAGCTCCGACGAACTTTACGGTTCGGACATGGTGTTGTTGAATCTCGTCCGGCGATTGAACCCATCCCGGTTTCGCCCCTATGTCCTTTTACCCACCGATATTCCATACGAGGGCAAACTTAGTCGCGAACTAGAAGCAGCGGGCATCACCTACACATCATTGGCCATGCCCGTACTGCGCAGACGTTATTTTTCTCCTTATGGATTTCCCCGCTTCGCCAAATTATTCTTGTTTGGAACCCGTGAGGTCATTCGCATCTCTCAACAACAACAAGCAGCCTTAATCCACAGCAACACAAGCGCTGTATGGGGAGGCGCCCTGGCCGCATCACGACTTCATTTGCCTCACATTTGGCATGTCCACGAATTGATTACCGAACCGCCCCTTATTCGCCAGCTCATTGCCTGGATGGTGCAGCGGTACAGCACCCATGTTGTCGCCATCAGCCAGGCCGTGGCCAACCATCTTCTACAAGATGCCCCTGAACTGAATGGCAAGATATCCATCATTTATGATGCCGTTGACACGGAACAATTTTCGCCTCAGGTGAAGGGTGAACAGCTCAGGACAACGTGGCATATTCACCCCAATGATGTGCTTGTGGGAGTGGTTGGCAGAATTTCGGCATGGAAAGGCCAACATTTCTTCCTCAGAGCCTTTGCCCAAGCCGCTCGTCAACATCCTCAACTCAAAGCGGTCATCGTAGGCGATGTGGTGCCCGGCGAAGATTGGCGACGACAGGAACTACAACAGCTAGCACAAACGTTGGGCATCGCGCAGCGCATGCTATGGCCTGGCTATCATGAAAACGCTCCCGAAGTCATGGCGGCCCTAGACATCCTTGTTCTCCCATCCATCCGTCCTGAACCTTTTGGCATGGTGGTCATCGAAGCCATGGCTACAGGCATTCCTGTCATCGCCACCGCACACGGTGGCCCGTTGGAATCGATCAGCAATGGCGAGACGGGCCTGCTGGTCTCACCTGAGGACCCTGGCGATATGGCGCGCGCACTCTCTCTGCTGGCCCATGACGCCCAGTTACGACGGCAAATGGGCGCACGCGGCCGCCAACGCGCTGAAGCCATGTTCGGGTTCTCAACTCACGTCCGGGCCTTTCAGGATTTATACGCCTCACTCCTATCATGAATGCGCCATTGTCTTCAACCCTGCTTTGTTATAAGCACGCCATGACATTTCGTTTCCTATCAGCGTTGCTATCGCTTATCTTATTCGTCGGCTGCACAGCAAACACGGCAACCGATTCCTCTTTCTTTGCCGCCGCTTCATCCCTTCCCGGAGTACGAGTCTCGCTCGCAAAAGACGCCCCCCAGGGATATACAGAGACAACCCTCTCCAAAGTATATTTCTTTCGGCAACAAGGGAACGATATTTGGCTGCACGCGCCCGAAGAGCGCTTACAGCAAGTTGATCAAGACAACTCCTTTCGCTCATGGCTCCATGCCGCGCGATCCTTACGCTTTCACACCTCCCAAGGGGATGTTTATTGGATTCCAGCGGATCGTCATAGCGATCCATTGACCTGGGTCACGAAACAGAACCTGACCCCCTGGCTGAATCAGGAGCAATTGGCGGAACTATGGGTTCAACGGGGAGAAGCATACCGCAATGCTCAGGCGTTTCGCGAAGCCATCAATGCATATACAC
>WFTO01000415.1 GCA_015485435.1 Anaerolineae bacterium
ATTCTAGACCAACACCATCCTCACGCGCCAGGTTTTCGGACCTTCGGGCGCGCTTCGGGGAGGAATCAGGCGACCTATGCATGCAAGCCTTTGTATAACTCCCCACTCCACCTCGCTTTTGGTATAATCTCCCCATGCGCGCATTTGTGACTGGATCAGCAGGCTTTGTCGGCCGCCATTTGATCAATTACCTGTTAGCAGAAACCGATCTGGAGATCGTTGGCACCATCTATCGACGGCATCCCCAACCGCCCTTTCATTCGCCGCGCGTGCATTTGGAGCAGTTGGATTTACGAGATGAGGCGGCCGTGGCAGAGATCATCGCCCGTTGGTCTCCAGATTTCATTTTCCATCTGGCCGGACAATCTTACGTTCCAGTCTCCTGGCAACATCCCTGGCCTACCTTCGACCAGAACGTGCATACACAAATCAATCTTTTTCGAGCTGTGATGGCTGCCAAGTTACCTGCGCGCATGCTGGTTGTAGGCTCGGGTGAGGAGTATGGCGCGATTCACCCCGAGGATCTTCCCATCCACGAAGAAACGCCTTTGCGCCCTGTCTCACCGTACGCTGTCAGCAAAGTCGCCCAGGATCTCTTGGGATGGCAATATCACCGCAGCCACGGTTTGCAAACCATCCGCGTTCGCCCATTTAATCACATTGGCCCGGGACAAAACGAGATATTTGTCGCCTCTAGCTTCGCCAAGCAAGTGGCAATGATCGAAGCGGGCCTGCAAGAACCGGTCCTCAGGCATGGGAACTTGGAAGCGAAACGAGATTTCACTGATGTGCGCGACACCGTCCGGGCATATTGGATGATCCTCAACCAGGGGACAGTGGGCGACGTTTACAATGTTGGCAGCGGACGGGCGGTCAGTATCCAACAATTGCTGGACCTGTTGCTCGAGATGAGCAAAGTGCCTATCCGCACCGAGATCGATCCCGAGCGCATGCGCCCCTCAGATATCCCCTCCATTGTTTGCGATCCTCGCAAGCTACAACAGGCCACCGGTTGGCGGGCAGAAATCCCTTTGGAGCAAACGCTCGCCGATATTCTCAATGACTGGCGGCAAAAAATACAATGACAACTGTACGAGGTTCATGATGAGCATCACGCGCGCAACGCAATGGTCTCATGAATCTCTAACGTCTTTTATCCCATACAACGAGGTATGACCTATGCCAAAGGCGCTCATTACCGGCATCACGGGCCAGGATGGCTCGTATCTGGCCGAACTTCTTCTTGAAAAAGGCTACGACATCATCGGCGTTGTACGCCGAAGCAGCACCAGCAATTTCAGCCGTATTGAACATATTCAGGACAAAATTCATATTGTTCAAGGCGACCTTATCGATCAAGCCAGCCTCATCCACTTATTGGAGGAACATCGGCCCGATGAGGTCTATAACCTGGCGGCTCAATCATTCGTGCCCACCTCGTGGGAGCAACCTTTGCTCACGGGGGAGGTGACGGCCCTGGGCGTTACGCGCATGCTCGAGGCCATTCGCATCGTCGACAAAAATATTCGTTTTTATCAGGCGTCTAGCAGTGAAATGTTCGGCAAAGTGCGAGAAGTGCCCCAGCGAGAGACGACGCCATTCTATCCGCGCAGCCCATATGGAGTAGCCAAAGTCTACGGGCACTGGATTACGGTGAATTACCGCGAAAGCTACGATCTATTCGCAGTATCGGGCATTCTTTTCAATCATGAATCGCCCCGTCGCGGGCTTGAATTTTTACCTCGTAAGGTGTCTTATGGCGTCGCCCGCATCGTTCTGGGCCTAGCCGATGAACTGCGGGTGGGCAACCTGGAAGCACGCAGAGATTGGGGTTATGCCAAAGATTATGTTCGCGGTATGTGGTTGATGTTGCAACAAGAGAGGCCAGATGATTACGTCCTGGCCACCGGCGAAACGCATAGCGTGGGCGAACTCATCCGCATCGCTTTTGAGCACGCCGATTTGGACTGGGAGCGCTATGTGAAAATCGATCCTCGCTACTATCGCCCCGCCGAAGTAGACCTGCTGGTCGGCGATCCATCCAAGGCCCGCCGAGAACTGGGCTGGGAGCCAGAAGTCACCTTCAAAGAGCTGGTGCAAATGATGGTAGATGCGGACATCGAACGTTTACAGCAGGCCCAATCCCATCGCACCACTCCCAACATCGACTGGTAACGCATTTATCGTTGCTTGTTGTCCTCTCCATTCCCACAGAAAATCATCCTAAACGCTTCATTTCTTCAACAGGAATTCAGACCTATGGCATTCAAAATCAAATTCGGAACCGATGGTTGGCGCGGAAAGATCGCCGAAGATTACACCTTCGACAACGTTCGTCGTTGTGCACAAGGTTTTGCCAACTACATCAAAGACACGTACACGCCCGACCAGGTTCGTCAGGGCATTGTTGTCGGGGGCGACCGCCGTTTTGGCGCAGAAGACTTTACCGCGGCCGTCGCTGAAGTCTTGGCAGCCAATGGCATCCCCGTCCATTTTACCGGCTTCAGCACGCCCACGCCCGTGATCTCTTTCAGCGTCGTGGCCCGACATGCCATTGGAGCGGTAAATATTACGGCCAGTCATAACCCCCCAAGCGACAATGGCTTTAAAGTGCGCGACCCTCATGGCGGCGCCATCGATCCTCAAGGACTCAAAGCCATTGAGGCTCGCATCCCCGACGCCATGGAAGATGTCCAACGCATCACCTTTGAGGAAGGCGTTCGCACGGGCATCATCATGCCATTTGACCCCAAACCCGCGTACATCGCACAGATCGAACGTCTGGTTGATCTGCAACCCATCCGTGATGCAGGTTTGGTCATCGCTGTGGAGCCCATGTGGGGCAACGGTGCAGGTTGGCTCAGCGAACTCCTGGCGGGGGGAAGCACTCAGGTGTTTGAAACCCATGCAGAGCGCAACCCCATCTTCCCTGAGATGCAGCGACCCGAGCCGATTCCACCCAATGTGGATGCAGGACTGGCATTTGCACGATCTCACCACGCCGACGTCGTCTGCATCATGGACGGAGACGCCGATCGTTGCGGTTTAGGGGATGAACATGGTCAATTCATCGATCAGTTGCGCGTTTTCGGACTTCTGGCCATGTACTTCCTGGACATTCGCGGTGAACACGGCCCCATCGTGAAAAGCCTCAACACCACGGTAATGCTCAACAAATTGGCCGAAAAATACAATGTGCCCATCTACGAAACCGGAGTAGGGTTCAAATACATCGCCCCCAAAATGCAAGAAGTCGGTGCCATGATCGGTGGCGAGGAAAGCGGCGGCTATGCATTCGGCGATCACATCCCCGAACGTGACGGCATCCTGGCCAACCTTTTTCTGCTGGATCTCATGGTGAAAACCGGACTCAAGCCAACTCAGCTTCTTGACAAACTCTTCGAGATGGTGGGGGGGCCCCACTACTACCATCGGATCGACACCCCCCTCGCCTCCAATGAATTCAAAGAAGAAGCCAAAAAACGGCTGGATGCCGCCATGCCGGAGGAAATCGCCGGTCTGAAAGTAACGGAGAAAATCACCATCGATGGCTACAAATTCCTGATGGAGGATGGCGGATGGCTCACCATCCGCTTCAGTGGCACCGAACCACTTATTCGCGTGTATGCAGAAACCACCCATAGCGATAAACTGGAGGCCATTCTGGCTGCAGGGCTGAACATGGCAGGTATTGAACATTGACAATCAACGGCGCCCCTCGGATCGAGCTCATCGACTCCCACTGTCATCTCGATCTGCCCCATTTCGATGAAGATCGGCCGCAGGTGGTTGCACGCGCACAGGAAGCTGGCGTCATCGCCATGGTGACCCAGGGCGTTGACCTTCCCAGCAGCCGCCAAGCCATCGATCTTGCAGAACAATATGCAGCCGTGTATGCAGCTGTGGGCGTCCATCCCAACGACAGCGCCGATTTCCAGAGTGAGATGCTAGAGCAGCTTCGCGCCTTGGCGGCCCACCCCAAAGTTGTCGCCATCGGAGAAATCGGCCTGGACGACTATTGGAAGACCGTGCCCATGGACCATCAAATCCGTGTGCTGCAGCTGCAACTCGATCTCGCCGCCGAATTAGGATTGCCCGTCATCCTTCATGACCGAGAAGCGCATGAGCCGATGATGGCAGAGCTTCGAGATTGGGTGCGGACAAGGCTTCCTGGCTCTCCCCTGGCAAAGCGCCCCTTTGTCGGCGTCCTCCACAGCTTCTCGGGCAATCTGGACATGGCCCATGAAGCTTATGAGCTGGGATTCATTCTGGGTTTGGCAGGCCCCGTCACCTTCAAAAACGCCCGAGACCTGCACGCCTTAGTCCCGCAACTGGACCCCACACGCCTCATGATCGAAACCGACGCGCCCTATTTGAGCCCTCATCCCCATCGAGGCAAACGCAATGAGCCAGCGCGCGTCAGGCTGGTTGCCGAAAAACTGGCCGAGTTGTGGGGCCTATCGTTTGAAGAGGTCTGTCAACTCACCACAAAAACAGCACAGACCTTTTTCAATCTGCCATAACGGGGCGCCAGCCCCCTCTCTTCCTGATTCCCCGCCCGAATTTCGTTTACCAACGCGACCTCTTCCTGACATGTCCCTTGAAACCGCCCGATCTCTGGTAGCCGATGATCTCGCAGCCGTCGAAAAAAAAATGCACAAGGCTGTGAGCAATGTTTATACCCCGCTTTCTGACGTTTTGGGGAATCTGATCTTCAGCGGCGGCAAACGTGTGCGCCCCATGCTGACACTCCTGGCCGGGCGCTTTTACCCCCCCGACGAACACGAAAAGCTCATCTCCCTCGCTGCCGCCATCGAAGCCTTGCATACGTCGACCTTGGTGCACGATGACGTCATCGATGGGGCCCTCCTACGCCGGGGACAATCCACCCTAAACGCGCTTTGGACCCCAAGCAGCACTATCATGGCTGGCGATTTCTTCTTTGCCCGGGCAGCGCGTCTGGTGGCCGAAACGCACCATCCTCGCGTCATCCAGATGTTTGCCCGGGCCCTTGAGGTGATCGTCGATGGCGAACTGCGACAGGCGTTCAGCGCGCGCGACTGGTCTCAACCCAAAGAGAGTTATTACGAACGCATTTATGGGAAGACCGCCGCTCTTTTTGAGTTGGCAACCTGCACACCTGCAGCGCTCGGGAACGCTCCGCATGATCATGAGGAAGCGCTACGCCGCTTCGGGTACCATCTGGGCATGGCCTTCCAGATCATCGACGACATCCTCGACTTCACTGCCGACGAAAAAACCTTGGGCAAGCCCGCTGGCTCCGATCTGCGAGCAGGGATCATTACCCTTCCTGTTTACTTCTACATTCAACAACCAGAACGTCGCCGCCGAATTGTAGACATGATTGAAAGTCACCCCACTGGCGATCCCATTGTGGCGGAAGTTGTTCAATTGATTCGGGAATCCGACGCCATTGAGCAAGCACATAACGAAGCTCGGGCCTTCGTAGACAAAGCGTTGACTGATCTGGAAATGCTCCCCGACATTCAGGAACGGGAAGCATTGGCTATCGTGGCTCGATACGTAGTCGAAAGGAGTTTTTGAGACGAAGCGCGCCAGCAATCTCATGTGCGATAATCCTCTGCAGCATTCCCCCGATTTATCGGTCATTATCGTCTCATGGAATGTTCGAGACCTCTTGCTGGCATGCCTGGCCGCATTGCCCGCGGCGATAGGCGAAGCGCTTTTATATGAAATCATTGTGGTGGACAATGCCAGCTCCGATGGGACAGTGGCCGCCGTAGAGGCAGCCTTCCCCGAGGTGAAAATCATCGCCAATCGAGACAACGTGGGGTTTACCGCAGGCAACAATCAGGGATTGGCCGAGGCCAGGGGACGTTATCTCCTCTTTCTCAACCCAGACACCCGGCCACTTCCCGGCAGCATTGCCGAACTGGTTCGATTTCTCGAAACATCCCCCGACGTAGGCATCGTTGGCCCTCGACTCTGGTATGGCGATGGTAGCCCACAGCCCAACCGTCGACGTTTTCCCACGCGTTTCACTCTTTTCACCGAGAGCACCATCATCCAGCATTATTGCCCCAATCTGGCCCATTTCCAATGGTTTATCATGGCCGATCGGCCTGACGACATGACGCAAGATGTGGATTGGTTGGTGGGAGCCGCCTTACTTGCCCGTCGTGAGGTCTATGAGCAGATCGGGCCTTGGGACGAATCCTTTTTCATGTATTCGGAAGAGTTGGACTGGTGCAAGCGAGCCAAGGAGGCAGGCTGGCGCATCGCCTATCATCCGGCAGCGGAGATCATCCATTTTGAAGGGAAATCCAGCGAACAGGCGGTGGCCCGCCGCGATATTGCATTTTTCTCCAGCCGGGTTCGCTACACCCAAAAATACTACGGACGTCTTTGGGCGGAATGGTTACGTTGGTGGCTTCTCGCCACCTTTGTCTTCCAATGGCTGCGAGAAGGAGGAAAATGGTTGATAGGGCATAAGCGTCCTTTGCGCGCTCAGCGCATGGCCGCCTATGCCGAAGTGCTGCGATCACGATTAAACTGGTCAAGACCGCAACCGCACAAACCGTAATCAGTCCTGACAGCGCTCCTTTCCATGCATCCACCGATGAGCCGTAATCCCCTCCGCATTCTTTTCATTACCGGTGAATATCCTCCCATGCAGGGAGGCGTAGCAGACTACACGCGGGCGCTGGCCCGGGCCATGGTTGCAACCGGCCAGGAGATAGGCGTATACACTTCGGTCCAGGCCAAGCCGACCATCAACGATCCAGGCATCATTGTGTTCCCTCGCAGGGAGGACTGGGGTTGGGGGCTATGGAACGATTTGGACGCGTTCGTTGCCGATTGGCAGCCCGATGTGATTCACATTCAATATCAGACCGCGGCATTTGCGATGCATCCCGCCCTTAACCTGTGGGCCTGGCGCCCTTGGTCCCAACGCCCGCGGGCTGTCACGGCCGTCACATTTCACGATCTCCTGGTGCCCTATCTATTTCCCAAAGCCCACTGGTTGGGGCTCCGTCGCTGGGTGACCTGGACTTTGGCCCGATCCCTTGATGTCGCTATCACAACCAACCCCGAAGATACGGCCCTCCTGCGCCCCCATGTTTCCCACGTCACAGAAATTCCCATCGGCAGCAATATTCCCGACAACCCTCCCCCAGATTTCGAGCAATCCGCCTGGCGTCAACATTGGGGCATCCCCGAAGACGCCGCGCTGATCTGCTATTTTGGATTTCTCAACGCCAGCAAAGGTGGAGAAATGTTGGTCGAGGTATTGAAAAGGTTGGTTGACCGGGGTCAGAATGCCCATTTACTCATGATCGGGGGGCGAGTCGGCGCTTCTGACCCCACGAATTACGCCTATCTGCAACGCGTCGAGGCCCAGATCGCCTCTTTCGGCCTGAGGGAGCGGGTTCATTGGACAGACCACATCCCTGCAAATCAGGTTTCAGCCGCGTTTCATATTTCTGACGTCTGCCTCCTGCCCTATCGGGATGGCGCTTCGTATCGTCGCGGCAGTTTTATGGCCGCCTTGGAACATGGCATGGCCATTGTCACGACGCCGCCCAAGGCGCCTTATCCCGACCTGGTCCATGGCGAAACCGTGCTCTTTGCACCCGCCGATGACCCCAACGCCATGACCGAGGCGGTCGAACAAATCCTGACGGATTCCGCGCTACAACAACGCCTGCAAACTCAGGCCAAGGCGCTGGCGAAACAATTTGGCTGGGATGCGATTGCCGCAGCCTGTCTGCGGGCCTACGGCATTGAGCCCGAGGAACATGCGTGATAGGCGGGCGACCGTTACGGCAGGATCGCGACCACGCGTGCAGGGCCGGCGCTGCCCCCTTTGATTTTCAGCGGGAAACAAGCGACTTTGAATCCGTGTGAGGGGAGTTGATCGAGATTCACCAAGCGTTCAATCTGAGCATAGGGCAGATCCACCTGATGAGCCGCCCAAAAGATGCCAGGCTTGCCTCCGGCTTCCAAAACTTGCTGCGCCTGAATATTCAATGGGACATCCCATCCCCACGCATCAATGCCCATTACCCGCACGCCCTGGTCATACAACCAACGGGTTGCATCCGCCGTCACTCCCGGACCGCGGAAAAGATAATCGGGCTGCCCATAAAATGCGTCCCGCCCGGTATGCATGAGGACGATATCCAAAGGTTTGAGTTGATAATCCATCGCGTCGAGCTGCGCCTGAATCTCCGGGACTGTGATGGCGTCGCCATCTCCCTTCTGGGTGAAGTCAAAAACCACGGCGTCAGAGAAAAACCACTCCAGAGGAAGCTCATCAATAGTCTGCGCCCGTTGTCCTTGAATTTCCCGATTATAGTGCCATGGCGCGTCCACATGCGTGCTATCATGCGTACCCAAACGCGTAATAGTTTCGGTAGCCCAGCCTTCACCGCGACGAAAAACGCTGGGAGGAACGCGCAACAATGCCTGGGCCTGAGCCGCCCCTTGCGCATGATCATGATATTCGATATCAATTCGAAGGAAAGGGGGCGTCCCCTCGGGACTGGGAGCAATCGTCGCAGAAAGATCAACAAAACGCATGCAATGCCTCCTTATGGTGAATCATGGGAATTCGGCGATCTTTTTTTCGGAAAGAGGGGAGACGCCAGGCGTCCCAACCAAACTCTCGGAAATTCGCATTGTAGCAAGTGGGGCCCCATTCGCCAAGCCCGACATTGGAGGCGGGATGGGGACTGTTTATAATGAAGGACAACGACTTCCACACTTTTTCTAAGAGGCCTCCCATGAAAAAACTTCCACCGCAATCTGGCATCAGCACCATCGTCACGCATTATCAAGAAGGCGACAATCAACATCATGCGCACATCACTCCCATCTTTCAGACCTCAACCTTTGCTTTTCCCGACGTAGCCACCGGCGCCGCCATCTTCGCCGGAAAAGAACCCGGCTACATTTATTCACGCGCAGGCAATCCCAATGTCAATCAACTCGCTCAAAAATACGCCTATCTCGAAGGGTTGGACATCATCCGTCAACATCCCGATCACAATCCCGATGAACTTGTCGCCGGTCGGGTGATGAGTTCGGGCATGGCCGCCATCAGTGCTGCGGTGATGGCCTATGTCACGACCGGAGAGAAGGTCATTGTTCAACGAGAGCTTTATGGCAATGCCTATCGATTCTTTCACGAAGTGGCCCCTCGCCTGGGCATTGCCGTGGTGTGGGTGGATAGCCTCGATGCTGAAGTCTGGATGCAAACATTCGACCTCCATTCCGACGCCAAACTGGCCTATGTGGAAACGCCAGCCAATCCCACGCTGAGTATTCTCGATCTCACAGAGATCACAAAAATAGCCCACGCGCATGACGCCTGGGTCATGGTCGACAATACATTCGCGACCCCGTATCATCAACGCCCCCTATCGCTAGGTTGCGATGTCGTGGTGCATTCGACGACGAAATACCTGACCGGTCATGGGGTGGTCATCGGCGGAGCCATCGTAAGCACCCACCTCGAATACATGAACGCCAAGAAAGATGGCGTTGGGTTGCTAGCCAGAGTGATGGGACCAGCCGTCAGCCCATTTGACGCCTGGTTGGCAAACCTTGGCTTGAAAACCTTCGAGATCAGAATGCAGCGTCACGCCGAAAACGCCATGACCCTGGCGCGATGGTTGGAAGCTCATCCCCAGGTGGCCCGCGTCCATTATCCTGGGCTGGAGTCGCATCCAGGACATGCGATTGCCCGGAAACAAATGTTTCAAGGATTTGGCGGCATGATCTCGTTCGAGCTCAAGGGAGGCTTTGAAGCTGGAGTGACCCTTATGAACCACATCCAATTGGCCACCCTGGCCGTAAGCCTTGGCAACGTAGACACCCTTATCGAACATCCTGCCAGCATGACACATGCCAGCGTGCCTCCGGAAGAACGTCGCAAAGTTGGCATTACCGACGGCCTTGTTCGCCTCTCTGTTGGCATCGAGAACGTTGAAGACCTCATCGCCGATCTGGATCAGGCGCTGGGGCGAATCCAGAGCTGATGCAACGACATACGCACTTGCCAAAGAGTCAATCCCACTTTTCCCGATGCTTGTCCCTTTTCTCCCTGACAACGGATCATAAGCCCTATGCCATCTCCATCCATCGATCTTCTCGTACATGTCACCCATGAGGCCGGCGTCAAAGTTGGGGGAATTGGCGCCGTACTCAATGGTCTTTTGGGAACAGAAGCATACCAACAAGCCGTCCGTCGCACCATCGTTGTAGGCCCTTACAATGTCGATCATCCCGAAGAGATGGCGCGCCTTTTCGCTCCAAGCAATCGATTTCGTTTGCTTTACGCCCCAGACCGCAATATCGATCTCGTTTCTCATAACCTCGCCGATGCGTTTCGCGCCATCGAAAAAACCTACCATGTCGACATCCTCTATGGACTGCGGCCTTTTGGCGGGGTGGAGCACGAAGTGCTATTGGTTAATGTGACCCAAATTGATCGCTCCCAGGTGCAGGCATTTAAGTATTTTCTTTGGGATCAGTTTGGCTTAGATGTCGCCCGATATGAATCCAATGAAGAATTTCGACGCTTTGTCGAATTGGCCGAACCAGCCTATGCCGCCCTCTACCATCTGGCGGAAGAGACCCCTGGACATCGCATCATTTTGGCTCACGAATGGATGGGGGTTCCGCTTGCGTTGGCTGCCTTGGGACGGGACGCGTCACTGTGGCGTACATTTTTCTATGCCCATGAGGTCGCAACAGCCCGGCTACTGGTTGAGCAACATCCCGGACATGACACGCGATTTTATAATGCATTAAAACTCGCCCTCCACGAAGGCCACACCCTCTCCGATCTTTTCGGCCCGCAAGATCATTTCTTCAAACACGCGCTGTTGGCGCGGGCTGCGTTATTCGATGGTGTGTTAGCGGTTGGCGATCTAGTGATTGATGAGCTCCGTTTCGCCGATAAAGCCTTCGCCAATCGAGACATCCAGCTCGTCTACAACGGCGTGCCCAGTGCTGCCATCACCTTGGAAGAAAAAAAGCGTAGCCGAATGCGCCTGCAACAATACGCCAGGAATCTCTTTGGGTTTTCGCCAGATTTCATCTTCAGTCATGTCACCCGTTTTGTGCTCAGCAAAGGACTTTGGCGCGATGTTCGCGTCTTAGAACATCTGGACCGTATTCTGGCGCGGGCGGGGAAAACCGCCGTGTTCTTCATTCTCTCAAGCGCCGAACCTGCAGGTCGCTCCCCGGAACAGGTCTATCAATGGGAACAAGCTTATGGTTGGCCCGTGCATCACCGCAGTGATAATGGTGATCTTATAGGACTGGAAACCGATTTCTATTTTAACGTCCTGACTCCCTTCAACCAGCAGGCTCGGGCCATCAAAGCAGTCCTCATCAACCAATTTGGCTGGAGTCGCGATCGGTGTGGGCTTCGCATGCCCGAAGATATGCAATTTATGGACCTTCGTCAGGGCACAGATGTGGAGTTTGGGCAAAGCATTTACGAGCCTTTTGGCATTGCCCAGGTCGAACCCCTTAGCTTTGGTGCCCTGTGTGTTCCCAGCAATGTATGTGGCGCAGTTGGTTTCGTACAACGAGCCACAAAAGATTTCTCCGAATTTCCGAACATCATCATTGCGGATTATGTGACGCCGCCGCCATCGCTGCAAATGACCCGCGCTGAGGATGCTTTGCGCATCGACCAAACCATCCGAGATCATATCGAGGCCAAACGCAGCAAACGCGTGGCTGAGGCCATTGCCATGTATTTGCCGTTAACCGATAACGAAATGAAGAAACTGCTGTCTTTGGGACAGGCGGCGGGGGAACGCATGAGTTGGGAAGTTGTGGTGACCTCTTATCTGTTGCCTGCATTAGAGAACATACACTGAACGCAAACCGTCATCTCCTTGCTTTCATCCTAATTTCGGATAGGTCGAGCCGTGCTGAAGCGTCTTCGTAAGACTATGTTCCTTTTCCTCACCCTTCTCCTCACCTTGATTTGTATCGGAATCCTTTATGCATTTCTGGATGTCACATACCGATACCGCGATCGCATCCACCCCGCGGAGGACATCTCCCCTCGTCCTGTGGCCATGGTGTTCGGCGCGGGCGTATACCCAGGAGGGCAATTGAGTCCCGTGTTGGCTGACCGCGTGTTAACAGCGGTCGATCTGTATAAAACAGGCAAGATCAACAAGCTTTTGATGACGGGCGACAACAGTACGCTCAACTACAATGAACCCTGGCACATGGCGGATTTTGCCATCGCGCAAGGCGTGCCAGAGGAGGCTATTGCGTTTGATTACGCCGGTCGACGCACATATGACTCCTGTTGGCGAGCGAAACACGTCTTTGGCCTCAGCCAGGTGGTCCTGGTCACCCAACGCTTTCATCTGCCCCGCGCCATCTACCTCTGCCAGTCGCTAGGCTTAGATGCAGTCGGCGTAGCTGCCGACCGTCGCCATTATCGCTTGGGGACTCGCATCTGGTTCGCCTTGCGCGAGAGTCTGGCGCGCGTGCGCGCCTGGCTCGACGTGCATGGCTTCGCGCCCCAACCTATCGGCGGCGACCCCATCGACATCTTTTCTCCGGAATACCAGGGCAGGTATGAATAACAACTCAGGCGAATCTCAGGGGCACTGGATGGGCCAATGTAATCTCTTCCATCGTCACACGACAGACATACGCCAGCACGTCCACCCCCGCCTCCGCCACCTCTTTCAGCGTTTGTGCAAAATGTGGATCAATGGAGACGGCAGGAGAAAACTGAAACGCATCCTCTCGTTGGATGATGAACACCACAGCCGCGCGTTCAGATCGGGACAAAATCTTCATGAGTTCCTGTAAATGCCGACTTCCCCGCTGGGTTGGCACGTCTGGAAAATAGGCCGTTCCCCGCTCCACCCAGGTGACCGATTTGGTCTCCACCCAGCAGACGCCATCTGGCCCCTGCAAACGAAAATCCAGCCGGCTATCCCCAAAGGGGACTTCTGGTTGAATCGTATCGCACGAAAATTCAGGCAATTGGTGCGCGGCAACAGCTTCGGCGAAAATGGCATTGGGCAAGCGGGCATCGATAGAGACCAGAGCCTCCGGCATCTGCACCAGCTTCAGGTCGTATGGCGTTTTGCGCGCCGGTTTGGCAACGGGATGAACATAGACCGGGCGTCCCGGTGCGAAAAGATCATCCAGGCGCCCCGAATTGGGCACATGCGCCCAAGCCTCTCGTCCTTCAACCAGCACAGTGGCGCGAAAGCGGTTATCACGCCGTAAAAATTGGGCTGGAACCAACGGTTGTGGATGCTTCATCCAATGTTGTCCAAAGCTTTCAACAGCTCACTCGGATCCAAAGGCAGCTGCCTCACCTGACATCCCGCCGCGTCCAGGGCGTCTTTGGTTTCTTGAGGATGTTGTCCAACGAGATTGACATTGAGGGCCTGGGTGGCGTCGGACAACGCAAAACCAAAGGGGAAACCGCGGGCAGCCAGATAGTCGGACAACAGCGAAAGATAGACCTGCGTCTCTGGCGCGTCGACATTTGCGAACAGGAAATATTGTGAGAAAACGCGATCTTTAGGCAACGGGGCGGGGAGATTCAGGATGGCCTCATCACGTCCATCTAGAAACACCGGACCCGCCACTCGCAAATCACTGTCATCGCGTACGAGATAGGCGCCCGCGGGCAGATTTGAAAAACGATAGCGTTCATCCACCCCAACGACCTGGGTTTGTACGACCTCACTCTCATCGAGAAGCACGAGTGTATGTCCGCCGCCACCGGGAACGCGCCCGCGAATCACGCTAAACGACGGTATTTCCGCCTCCTCCGCCACGGTGCGTAGATACGTAATCGCGAAAGAATGGTGGAAGAGGGAGTTGCCCGGCGCCTCATCGGGATGCGCAGTATGCAGGTTGATCACACGATCTGAAGGCGCGCCAACCCCTTCCACACTACAAATCTGCCATTTCCACATGGGAAAATTGGCGCCAGCTTCGGGGGAGTCGCCTTCGATAACGACCGTATCATTGCCGCCATCCCACG
This sequence comes from Anaerolineae bacterium, assembly GCA_015485435.1. Classification (GTDB taxonomy): domain Bacteria; phylum Chloroflexota; class Anaerolineae; order J102; family J102; genus M2005. Next base: position 14,036 of record WFTO01000415.1, read on the forward strand.
AAATAGTGAAGAGCGTGCCATATAGACGGTTGCCGTCATCATCCACAGCATCCAGAAAAATATGATGCCTTCCTTGATTCTCTTCGGGGGTGAGATGGTGCACCCGAATGACCTTCCAATAGACCTGTCCGGGCTCTACGGCCGCGGGGATAATTTCCACGCCATAAGCTTCAGCGTCATTGATGACTTCGGTCATAATCGACTTCCTCTTGTATCGAAGAACGTGCGTTTTTGCAAACGTCGGGGGAATGCATGGCATAACCCTTAAGTTGTGGTCGGTCGCAATAATCGCGCCAGCGTCAACAGATCGCCACGCATATCCACCAACTGGCATTGCGCATCTTGCAATAGGGAGATGACGCTTTCAGGGATGCCGTCTCCAAGGAGCACCACAGTTTGGGCAAACTGGGCTTCGGCGATGCTAAACCCGACAGCGCCCGGCGGTTGCGCACCCAACCATGAAGCGACCATCCTGGTTAAAGTCGGCGTTAGGGACATGTCGGCCATGTGCAGAAGATAATATCGCTCCACAAGCTTGGTTGGCGTGTTTGCAATAGGAGCATAAAGCAGGTCGACGACAGCCTCATTTTCGCCATCCAACACAATATTGGACACGCTGATTTCGTCCCCCACCGCCACTTCATACACGCCTGGAGCCAAACGATCGAATTGATATCGCCCATCGGGGTCGGATTCGGTCGTAGCGAGGGTCTGACCTTGAAGCCGCAATGAAATGGTGACGTTGGGCGTGGGGTTGTTGTTTGCATCATGGACTTTGCCGACAATGCGGCTTTCGCGCTTTTCGTTGCTCATACCGCCTCGCAATAAGGGTGCCTCTATCACGCTTTGGCCATCATTTTCCAGGCCTGTCAGGATGTCATCATCCAACTCGATACGATATCGGCCCCCAGGAAGATTGGTAAAACGATACTGGCCATCTTGGGTGATTTCGCCATGTCGGACGAAGCCATAGCTTTCGGAGACCAGTTTGATGGTGCGTTGGTCGCTCGCGACATGCTCAACCCGTCCTACGATGGCTCCCATCAATGGAAATTGTAAGGTTGCTGTTTCTCCGCCCTGCAGCTGAAGATCGGTGCGAATCAAACCGATGCCAGCCAATTCCACATCATACACGCCAGGTTCAAGATCCTCAAAAGCAAAGGAACGCGCTTGATTTAATGCGGTCTCTGAGACCCGCTGCCCTTGACGCCAAAGGGTCACCACCTGACCAATCCGCCCACCTGGCACCTCGCCACGGATTGCACATCGCCGATGAGTTTCTCCCACCGGCGTTAATTGAAAGTTCACTTCATAAGTAATTGGCTCCCCTTCCCTACCGGGCACGTTGGCGGTTTCCAGGTCGTCAGCAATGTCACTTTCATAATCCCCTTGCATCACCTGGATCATAAACCGCCCTTTGGTATGAATGAACTCGTAATAACCATCAGGTTTGAAGGGGTCGCTGCCCGTCATGGTCCTGGGGAATTGGGTGTCCGGCGCAGCATTTTCCCAACGCATTTCTAGAACGATGCCATTCATCCCTTCTCCCTGCGCGTTTATCACTTTTCCATAAAACATTTCGCGAGCGCCTGTCTCGTCGGGCGTTAACAAACGCTTCTCGATGACCACATATCGCATCGTGGCAGGAGAGGTCAGGATCAGGTCTTGTCGCACGACAGGGGCCTCTGGAGTGACGGTCACCTCCACAGTCGTCCCCATCGACGACAGTAGATAAACGCCAGCCAAAGTGGGCTGAAATATGAATTCGCCCAGGGCGTTCGTCTCCTGCTGGCCGAATAACATCCCATTCCGTTGAATGATCACCGGAGCCGCGGGCATTACAATACCATCTTCATCCTGAACGGTCCCTGTAATCTCGTAATGACCGGGTGGATCAATCCCTGTCACGCGAATGACATCCACATCCGCCGGCGTTAGCGTAAGAGACCGAGCGGCAATCCCCCACCAGGGCACATACAGATCATAAACGCCTGGCGGTGCGGTCAGTTCGAAATGGCCGCGGGCGTTGCTGACATCTCGAGCAGCGGGATGTCCTTGGCCATCATGCAACTCTAGAACCACGCCCGCCAAAGGCTGACCTCTGGCGTCTGTCACTAGCCCCGACACCGCGGCGGTGTCATTTTGGGGCCGCAATTCATGTCGTATCCTGGCGGGCGTATCCTTCAATATTTGCACAATTGGCAACTGCCCATTGAGCCCGAATTGCAAATCCCAGGCATGGGTAAACCAAGACATCTGATCCCAGGCGGGGTTGAAGTCGCCCATCGGAATGGAGGCGAGGAGCCAGGTGCACACTGTAAAGTACCAGGGAGGCGCCTCCTCTTGCAGAAATCGCACAATTTGCATCTGCCAGTCCGCCTGGGTGGTGGGATTCACCTTGGCGTAGCGGTTATCGTCACCCCAGCCGACGACAGGCCCGCCTTCAGTGCTGATGATGGGCACATGGAATCCCAACGTTTCGTTCATGTAATGGCCAAAAAGCTCCCACCCGCGGAAGCAATTGGCGTCGTCGAACACGGTGGCGCCTGGGTTTTTGTTGGCCTGCCGAACCGCGTTGATCTCTTCCAGGGTGCGGCCATCCCAAGCCCATCGGTTGAATTTATCATAATCCTCGCGAGTAATGGGCAATCCCAACGCCTGTATTTCCTCCCAGGTCAAATGGCTGTACTGCCAAGCCGCCAGGCGTTCATATTCGACCTGAGTCAATGGCTTTCCCTCTTGATTGACTGGATCATCCGGATAGTCAAGGGGATGATTCAATGTGTAGTTATGAATGGCCAACCATGCGCCTTTTTCAAAAATATCAATGCGGCCGCGCTCCACGACTTTGGCCAGTCCATTGGCTTTGTTCCCTGGCCCCATCGCCGGAAAGGCAGGCAGCCCCCCCAGGGCCTGGATGACGTCCGCGTCGTATATAAAATTCTCAACAACGATATCGAGCCAATTTTCAGGCCGATGGTTATTTTCCCATTCAGCAGGTAGATCAGGCTCATTGTTGGTCTCAAAATAGCGCACACCAACCCGAATGAGCCGTTCGATAGCATCGATTTCTCGGCCGCCGAGACGCCCCGGATTGGGTCTTTCTCGATACACCCGAACCACAGGCATGATGCCATTGTCCAACAAAGCTCGACAAAGCTCGATAGAAGACCCGCCACCATCATCCAATAGTTTAACCCACTTGATTTGCATGGCCTTTAGTTCATCGATCCAGAATTGTAAATCCGCCCCAGTAGGATGATAGACGCTGGCGGACCAATGCACACCGCGACCATTGTCTTCCGGGGGACGAGGATATTCAGAGAGGGGCTTGGGAGCCATCTCCTGTCTCCTTTGATATTGGGGGAATGGAAGGAGCCATTTTCATTTTGTATCCCGCAAACGCCATGTTATGCCATTGCGCACCAGGCCACAACATTCATCAATTGCCATACGTAAAAGGCTTGTTCATCCTTAGGGCACCCATACAAGCATACAAGCGTGATTGGTGAACAAGGTGGCGTTCTACGCATAGCATATGGCAATTGCCTTGGATAGAGGATAACATTCAAGAGATAAATCGATTATACCACAATTTTCAGTAGCTGCCCGGCCGCTTTCAACACAACCTCTTCAGATATGTCGCGCACACAGCCATGCTCTGCAAGATCGGGCCAATCAAATTTGCCGCAAGGAGCGCACCGCCATTGACTGAAAAGCACCACATGACGCGTTGGATCTCCCCAGGGACCGAATAAAACAGGATCTGAAGGTCCGAATAAATGCACGGTAGGCGTTCCAACAGCCACCGCCAGATGCAAAGGTCCGCTATCAGACCCCATGACCAGGTCCGCCTGCTTGAACAATGCAGCCAACGAAGAAAAACTCGTTTTCCCACCTAAATCGACCACGGCGTCAGCGTGTTGGTTGGCAATGCTACGAGTTAGGACCACCTCATCAGGCGAGCCCGTGATCAGCACACGCGCCCCCGCCAACGCTAATCGATACGCCACCATTCCCCATTTCTGCATCTCCCAATACTTCACTTTGGCCCCGGAACCAGGATGAATGATGACGAGTGGAGCCTGGTTGCGTTCGCCGATATGTTGTTTCAATAGTGCTTTTGCGGCGGTCATCTCCGCGGCTGTTAGCTGGAAACGGAGAGGATGTTGCGTCGGATCGGGCTGCATGCTATCGCTGGTCAATGCCGCCATCAAGCGTAAATTGGCCGCCACAGCATGCTCATAGCGTTTGGGAATCGCCACGCTAAGCCAGGGAGATGTCTCTTTGGTATCGAAACCAAGGCGATAGGGAATGCCTGCAAAGCGAGCCAACATGGCTCCCCACCAATGATCGTGACGGCATATCAACGCCACGTCGAAATGCTGTTGCTGTAAATGCTCCGCTTCTTTCCGTAACATGGCCCACCTCTCGGCAAAACCAGCCCGTTTTCCCCGTTCAAAGCCAGGAAAGGCGAATTCAATGAGGTTGTCATAAGCACCTTCCAATCCAGGCAATGCAGGTTTTCCCCAAGGCCCCACAGCCAGCGTCAGATGCGCACCGGGCAAGCGTGCTCGCAACCAACGTAAAGCGGGCCCCAAAAACAACAAATCGCCGAGATGGTCCGGTCGAATCACCAGAATACGAGCATGTTTCAATTGCTCTGCATGAAGTGGCTGGCCACTGCGACCCCGCATAATGCCAGCCAACTGACGCATGGCGCCTGCGCGCAAGCGCGCCTTCCAACCTGGATATGCTTTGGAATCGGGAGGATAGGGATAACTCGGCATTAGAAAGGTGAGGAACCCTCGGATCACTCACATCCCGAGGGTTCCGTGACGTTTAGAAGCGTAATAATGCGCCTATATTCCCATGCGTTTTGAGAATTGCTTGATGCTCTTTATCTCGCACAACTTCCACATGGCCGCCCAAATTCAATGTTTGTTCTGCAGTCAACGTGACCACATCGGGAACCTTGTCCAGCGGGCCACCGCAATAAATGCAGGCGCTCGGAGGCGTTTCCGCCAAGTCGGCGATGAGCCCATGGCAGTTCTGACATTGCCAGCCTTTGTGGATAAAATCGGGAGGGAAGAAAAGGGTGTCAATGCGGGATTGTTGCGCTGCCAGGGTCGTGTCTGCCAAACCGGCCACAGCCCGACCGTTGCTGCGCTCCAATTCGCCCACAAATGCCGCCAAGCGCTCCCCTTCTTCACGTTTTTCCGCTTCTTGCACAAGGGGGGCCACCTTATCCCTGACATCATTATACGTCACATGCAGCGACATAGAAACAACGCCCAGGAGTTTTTCCCGCAGCGGCTTGGGCAATAAATCAGCGATCTCGTGGGGGATCTCATCAGGACCGGCTAGCACCAGCCATTTCCATCGCGCTTTGCGATCGAGTACCTCTGTGAGTTCCACCACATTCCGATAATGTTGTCGATAGTGCTCCTCTTGCCATTGCTCATGGTTGTGAGCCCCCCAACCCAGGGCTTTGGTTTTCGAGGGCGTCTCATCAACTTCTGAAATATTGTATTCCGCCGCTTCTCCCATGTAGTACACAAAGAATCGAGCGCGACGACGATCGGCTAGCACAACGCCTGTTGGCTCATGCTCATCCAGCTGAATCAGCAGGGGAATGAGTACGGGAAGACGCCCCCAAGCCAGGTGATCGGCCGGAGCCTCGGGCAGATGGAACATCAGGAATTTTTCGTATTTCACCTCGCGATCTCGCTTTGGCGAGAACTTCATAGGCGCAGCGAAGATCACCAATCCACGTCCTTGAGGTGAACGGCTTAGGCTGTGTTCCAGTAGGCTGCCTATGTTGGCGGTTACCGCATCGAACAGCAGCAACTCGTTGCGATCGGTGATTCCATCGCGCACCGAGGCCACCAAATTCTTATAACGCAACATAAGCGGCTCTACCTGCAATCGCTCAGGACGCGTATCCAGGTAGAGGGTGATCATCCCTTGTTCCGACGAAAAAGCCTTTAACGCCAGGATATCCTCTTCGGTTATAAAATCATAGCCGCGTTCATCATCGCCAATAAGCTCCAGGACCAATTCATCTGCATTGATTTTCGGGGTCATAGGTCTCTCCTCAGAGTAGGATGTTCGAAAAAGCCAGCACAATTCTAATTATCTTTTACAGGCGATTGCTAAGAAAGATATTAGAAAACACCCGTGGATCATAAGAGTTAAGTTTGTACGCACCTCATCATTATGTCGCCAGTTTTCCCCAATAAGCCATCAATTCGGCATTGAGGATCGAACCGCCAGCGGCGCCACGAATCGTGTTGTGTCCTAACAAGGAAAATCGCCAATCCAAAAGATTGCATGGACGAATACGCCCGACCACAGTTGCCATCCCCTTTCCCGCCATCCGATCAAGGCGAGGTTGGGGTCGATGCATACCCTCGAGCACAACGACCGCAGGATCGGGGGCGCTGGGCAAATTTAATTCCTGGGGCAATTGGCGATAGCTTTGGAAGGCGTCAATAATATCTTCTCGCGTAGCAGATTGTCGGAGTGCCACCGAAACCGCTTCGGTATGGCCATCTAACACAGGAACGCGATGACAGTGTGCAGTAATGAGGATATCTGCAAATTGAAAACGGCCATCTTTGTAGGCGCCCATAATTTTCCTGGGCTCGGTCTCGACCTTTTGCTCTTCACCATAACTATGAGGCACGACATTGTCGATAAGGTCCATGGAAGGAATGCCTGGATAGCCTGCTCCGGAGGCGGCTTGCAGCGTGGCCACGAAGACCTTCTCAACGCCAAACGCCAGGTGCAAAGGGTGTAAAGCTCCAACGAGATGAGTAGTGGTGCAGTTGGCGTTACAAACAATGAACCCATCCCAGCCGCGACGCGCTTGTTGATGTGAAATCATGTCCAAATGGTTGGGATTAACCTCAGTAATCACCAGGGGGACATCCTCTTCCATGCGCCAGGCGGAGGCATTAGAGAAGATGAAGTGCCCTTTGGAGGCAAACAGGGGCTCCAACGTACGCGCTTCTGCTGCAGGCAACGCAGAAAAGAGAACACGCGCATCCGCTTCGCCGTCATCTGCCCGTCGCACCGCCAAGTCCGCTACTTGTGCCGGCAAAGGATCGTCCAATATCCATTTCACCACATCCCCATAACGCCGACCTGCAGACCGTTCCGAAGCCAGAAGGTCGGTGATTTCGAACCAGGGATGGTTTGCCAGTAGAGAAATAAAACGTTGTCCAACCGCGCCAGTGGCGCCAATGATACCAACGGGAATTTTGCTTTCCATCATCGTTTATCGGTGTTTGGAGTGGAATGTGAACGGATTATGTGGAAGTCGCATCGGAGAGTGTTTCAGTGGAGATAGGCCTTTTGGCTTGTTGAACAAAAGCACGAAGGGCGTCGTGATCTTTCACGCCCGGAGCCTTTTCTACGCCAGAACTGACGTCAACCCCCCATGGCCGCACTTGTCGAACAGCCTCGAACACATTGTCTGGACGCAGGCCGCCGGCCAAAAGGATACTCCGCTGGCGAGCCAGTTGAGCGGCAATGATCCAATCGGCCCGATGTCCGGTGCCGCCATATTCCCCAGGACGATAAGCATCCACCAGCAATCGCGGGCCCAAACGTGGCGTCAACGCCGCATAGAAACTGGCCTCAGCATCGGCCTCTTTATAACTACGCGGTCGAATGGCCTTGTAAGCTCGCCGCTGAAGCTGTTCCAGAACGACAACGGGTTCATCGCCGCTCAGCTGCGCCCAATCTAGGCCAACCAGGGCCATAATGGCTGCAATGTAGGCTGCTGGCCGGTTGACGAACACCCCCACCGTCCGATAGCGAGGGGTCTGTGGATCTGTGGGATAGGCCTGATGAAGCTCGGCGACGATGAGCTTGGCCAGGTCTGGCTCGATAAAACGGGGCGATTTTTCATAGAAGATAAAACCCAGCAAATCGGCGCCTGCCTCAATTGCGGCGGCGGCATCGTCAAAATTGGTTAGGCCGCAGATTTTGACCTTGGGTGGGCGGGCATGGTGAATGGGCATATGAAAGAGAGACGTAGTTGGAAGAAAAGTATCGTGAATGATAGGCCTCTATTTTAGCAGAGGATGAGGGTTCCAAGCGAATCAACGCCGTAAGCCTGTTGAATTGAAGCATTTCACGTTTCTTGCATTTTGGGGGATAATACAGAGACTGGAAACATAGACAACCGGCCCCATACTCCGGAGAGCGCCTAGTTTCCTGTTTGATGTCACCGGTTTCCCGATTTACCCAATATGTCTTTCAAGGAGGCATCATGAAATTGATCATCATTGGCGGCGTGGCTGCTGGCATGAGCGCCGCGGCTCGAGCAAAACGTCGCAACAAGAACTTGCAGATCACTGTTTATGAGAAATCGGGGTATGTAAGTTACGGCGCCTGCGGTCTCCCATATTTCATCCAGGGAGAAATCCCCAACATCGAAAGCCTGATCATACGCACACCAGAGCAGTTCGCGCAACAAGGCATCAAGGCCTTGGTGCATCATGAAGTCATCGACATTAATGCCAAGGCGCATACTGTCACCGTAAAAAATCTAAAGACCGGAGAAACCTTTCAGGACCAGTGGGATGAGTTGCTGATTACGACAGGCGCTCAGGCAACGCGCCCTCCTATTCCAGGCCTGGATCTGCCGGGGATTTTCACCTTGCGCACCGTTGAAGATGGTCTCGCCATCAAAGAGTGGATCGAGAAGAAACATCCATGGCAGGCGGTTGTTGTCGGAGGCGGGTATATTGGCCTTGAGATGGCCGAGGCGCTTGCTGCGAACGGCATATATGTAGACGTGGTGGAAATGCTGCCTCAGGTGTTGCCTTATATCGACGCCGATATGGCGGCCCTGGTGCAAGATGAGCTCACCCGCCATGGCGTCACCGTGCATTTGAACAGCCCGGTGCGCGCTTTTCAAGGCGATGGCAAGGTCGAACAGGTATTGGCGGGCGATAACATTTTAAGCGCCGATCTGGTGCTGTTCAGCATCGGCGCCAGACCGAACATTCCATTGGCAAAAAAAGCTGGCGTAGCCATTGGCGAAACCGGTGCGATCGCCGTAGACCGACAACAACGCACCAACGTACCCCACATTTGGGCCGCTGGAGATGTCGCCGAAGCGTGGCATCATGTTCTGCAGAAACCAGCCTATATCCC
>WFTO01000416.1 GCA_015485435.1 Anaerolineae bacterium
ACGGAGCCAACGCCGCCGTAGCCGTCGCCGTCAGCGTCTTGTCGATGCGGCCAGGGCCATCATTGCGCGAAAGGGGCTTGCACATCTCACAATTCAGGACGTCACCGAAGAAGCGGATATGGCCGTGGGCAGCTTTTACACCTATTTCCCCAATAAAGAAGCGTTGATAGAAGCAGCCATCTGGGAGGACCTGCAAAAACTTGGAGACCCGAAGCGCCCCGAGTTGGAAAATCTATCAGACGAAGAGCGGCATCGTTTGCAGTTGCTGCAGGCCTTTCAGTTTGTTGAAGAACATCGGGCGCTGTTTCAGGCTGTGTTCGGGCCCAGCCATGTCCCCGAGCACTATGAACGTGCCTTATCGCTGTTGGAAGACCGTGTAGCAGAGGGATTGCGCATCAATTCCAGATTACCCGAAGAAGCCATCGATTGGATTGCTCCCCTTGTTGGCGGGGTGATCGCCGGTGGGATTCGTTATCTGCTCACCCATCCAGAAGTGAGCGCCGAAGAGATGGCTGCCCGGACGACCAGTTTGCTGCGCCCATTAAGCGAACAACTCCCCAGGCAGCTACAAAAGGACGCCGACTCCTCCAATACTTCTTAGACGGCTACGGCTCAAAGCATTTTCCAGATCATCAACCATGTCATTTCCACGTTTTTGGGCCATCCTGCGCAAAGAGTTCCGTCACATTCTTCGCGATCGCCGTCTGCTCTTCCTCGTGACGGTTTCTCCAGCCATCATGTTGACGGCGTTCGCATATGTTTTTTCCTTCGATTTGAATCCAGCGCGTTTCGCCATCTACGATCAAGACCGATCACCGCAGTCACGGGATCTGGTGGCTGCGTTGAGCCACGACCGGAATTTGATCGTTATGGGGGAGGTCGCGCGATATGAGGACCTGGAAAAGGGGATGGCTGCGGGCGAGATCAAATTGGGCCTGGTGATACCGCCAGGTTTCGGCCGAAATTTGCAGTCGGGGCATCGGGTCACGGTACAGGTGCTAGGAGAAGGCAGTGACGCCATCAACACCAGCACCGAAATGGGATTGCTCGCTAGCCGCATCACGGAATGGGGGAGTCAATACGAGACGTTGACGTTATCGCAACCCGTGGCATTGCGAGCCATCACGTTGTACAACCCTGACATCAAAGGACGTTATAGCATGGTACCAGCGTTGCTGGCGATCGCCATGATTTTACCCAGCATGGCGGTGGCCCTGGCGTTGGCTCGCGAAAAGGAACTTGGAAGTTTTGAGAGTCTCATTGCCACGCCTGTGACCGCGTGGGAATATATCCCAGGCAAGCTAATCCCCTACATTTTTTTCGGGATGATAAGCGCAGCCCTGGCCGTGGGAATTGCTGTACTTTGGTTCCGCGTCCCCATGCGTGGTAGTTATTGGAATCTTGCAGGGTTCACCTTGTTGTACTTGTGGGCTACTCTGGGGGTAAGCATTTTCATATCAAACTTCATTTCGAACCAAAGCACCGCATTGCGAGCAGTGTTGTTATTGTTTTTAGTGCCGAGCTTTTTTCTCACCGGGCTCATCGTACCCATCGATGAACAGGCGCGTTTGGTGGCCTTTACCCTGCCAGCGACCCATTACATTGCCATCAATCGAGCGGTTTTTCTCAAAGCACAGGGCTGGGGGCCGCTAGGATTCCACGCATTTGTTCTTTTGAGCATGGGGCTACTCGCCACCCTATTCACGATCCTGACATTCAAAAAACGGGTGGGATAACATGCTTCGACAGATCGCCAATATCACCTGGAAAGAATTTTTGCAGATACGTCGGGACACCTTTCTAATTTTGTTTTTGATTTTGGCTCCGACCATGCAATTGGTGCTGATCTCTCGAAACACTGCTCGAGGGTTGAGTGATGTGCCGGTCGCTGTTCTCGACATGGATCAAACCGCCTTGAGCCGCGAGTTTATTGCCGAACTGAACGCCACCCAGGAATTAACGGTTCGATTTTACCCACAATCTCATGACGAACTGCATCGTCTACTCGATGATGGCAAAGCCAAGGTGGGTGTTGTCGTGCCCATGGGATTTGCCCGAGAGTTTAACAGTCCCTTCGAGGAACCGGCCAAGGTCCAGGCGTTGGTCGATGGCACCAATATCTTGATTGGTAGCATGGTCGAGCCCACCATAGCCGGGGTTTTAGGCCGTTTTACTCGCGGCCACATCCAAATTCCCCCAGGGGTGACATTCGGAGGCGTCGAAGTGGCCTCTAGTGCCCTGTTTAATCCCACCTTCAACATCCAATGGTTCGTCATCCCATCCACCGTAGCCTTCATCGTCTATCAGGTGGCGCTGGTGCTGGCTGCAACGGGCTTCGTGCGGGAAAAAGAGATCGGCACACTTGAACAACTGCTGATCACGCCCATCCGACGTTTGGAATTAATCATCGGCAAAGCCTTAGCGCCGATCATTCTCAGCATGCTCAACTTCATGCTCCTGCTTGCGGTTCAAACCTGGGGGTACAATATCCCCCTGCGGGGGGACCTGGGGCTGTTGCTCCTGGTGGCGCTTTTATCCATCATTGCCATCGTAGGCGTGGGCACGCTGATCTCTCTATTCACTCAAAATCAACAACAGGCCGTGTTGCTGGTCTTCTTGCTGGCCATTCTGGAAGTCACCCTCAGTGGGTACATGTTGCCCGTGGAAAACATGCCCCTCGTAATGCGCTACCTGGCGCAGATATCGATTTTACAACACTTTATGACCGCCAGCCGTGCGATCATCCTCCGGGGCGCCACCTTTAGCATGGTTTTACCCCATCTTCTGGCATTGCTGGGGCTTTCGGTGGCGTCGGGCCTGATCGCCTGGAAAACATTCACCCGTCAGGTGGCTTGATATGCATGCGATCGAGACACAACACCTCCGCCGCAAGTTTCGCAAAACAGAAGCGGTACGCGATCTATCTTTCCATATTGAGCCAGGCGAAGTATTCGGACTCATCGGCCCCGACGGCGCAGGCAAAACGACCACGTTGCGTATGCTGGCGGGTGTGTTAAAACCCACGTCGGGACAAGCCACCGTGCTCGGTGAAGATGTCGTTCGAAACCCGGAGGCATTGCGAGAAAAAATCGGGTATATGCCCCAACATTTCAGCCTTTACGGCGATCTCTCAGTGCTGGAAAACCTGACGTTCTACGCCGAGATATTCCGGGTGCCCCGCCATGAACGCCAAGAGCGTATTGAGCGCCTGCTGGATTTCGCCCAGCTCGCACGATTCGCCGACCGCCCCGCGGGCAAACTTTCCGGCGGCATGAAGAAAAAACTGGGGCTGGCCTGCGCCCTCATTCATGCTCCCCGGCTTCTCCTCCTGGA
>WFTO01000417.1 GCA_015485435.1 Anaerolineae bacterium
GATGCTTCATCTTATGGACAAGGCAGCTTTAATCGCACGCAAGCATGAAATCATCGCTCAAATCGCCCGAGTTCGCCGAGAATTAGAACGAGAACGCCAACGGCCCACCAGGCGAAATCAACGGACCAGGGAACGCCTCGAACGTCAGCTAGAGGCGCTTATGGCCGAAGAATATCGGTTGCGTTTGCAAATCGACCGCAGCCGTTAAAGGCCACCAATCACCGCTTATTCTTCGGGCATGGCAAACACGCGCTCCGGATGGCCAGGCAATGTCAGGTCTGGGGCCTGAAACTCCTTCATAGCTCCGCTTTCGAGATAAACCGTCACTTTTCCCAACAACACATTGAGATACCGAACAACGCCTGGGCCGTCCGGCGTCAGCACTTTTTGTCCCACTTTGGGAAGATGCTTGCGGGCAGCGGTGTACAGATCATTTTCATAGGCCAGGCTACACATCAACCGACCACATACGCCTGAGATGTCGGCTGAACTGAGGGGGATGTTTTGATTTTTGGCCATGCGAATCGAGACAGAATGGAATTCACGCAAGAAAGCGCGACAGCAGAGCGTGCGCCCGCAACGTCCGTAATCTCCCACCACTTTGGCCTGATCACGAACGCCGATCTGCCGCATTTCGATGCGAGTGCTAAAGTGACGCGCCAAATCTCGCACCAGAGCACGAAAATCAACCCGATGTTCGGCTACAAATTCGACAGTCAACCGTTCACCATTATAGCTATAGATGCACCGGATCACCCGCATCTTCAGGCCATGTTCATTAGCCTTTTGCTGACAATAGGGCATGGCCTTCTCTGCTTGCTCGGCCCAATAGGTTCGCTGTTCGAGATCATATTTACTGGCCCGCCGTAGCACCCGTTTTAAGGCTCCCTCGAATTCATCCTCGTTCACTTCTTTGGCAGGCAAGACGACCTGAGCCAGTTCTTTCCCGCGTGCAGTCTCGACCAAGACCCATTCCCCGGGCAACAGATCGGTAAATGGGCCAGGATCAAAATAATATATTTTTGAAACAGGTTGGAACTGAATACTAACAACCTGGGGCATGCATAAACCTCTGTAGAATCTCGTTTTTTCGATGCGTCTTTGTCTTTCTACAGGACGTTGTTTCTAAACACATCGTTATTGTGTCCTATTGTATGCTTGAACCGGGGCTTTTAGCAACAAAACTTCGAGTGCTAATTGTCTATTGACGTTTTTGCGCAAGTAACGAGAGGTGGTGAGAATCGCTTCCACAAAACGACGCACAAGAGTAGGGTCTAGTTGTTCTGCCAGAGCGGTGAGCTCGTCGAGGTGGCCCTCATGAACGATCAATGTGTGGCTATTGTTTTGGATCAACAAGACGTCGCGCCACCAGAGCAACCATTCCTGCAACAGCGTTTCCACTTGCTGCCCTTGCTTTTCCAATTTTTGTGCGTATGCGATGCGCTGCGCTGGCGAATAGGCGAGTGTCTCATTGAGCTGTTGGATGCGTTGGTAGTAGGTTTGCCACGATTCAGGGTCTTGCGCCAATTCAAAAGCCCGACCAATGCGTCCATTGCTCAAGCGCGCCAATCGTCGCGCCGATTCTGCTTCCAGGCCGAAACGCTCGACCAAAGCGGCGGTGATCGTCTCCTCGGGAAGAGGGCGCAACCGCAACAACTGGCAACGCGAAATAATGGTGTCGAGGAGACCCGATGGTTGATGGCTGATCAAAATAATTCTCGTGGTGGCGCTGGGCTCCTCGAGCGTTTTGAGCAGAGCGTTGGCGGCATTGACGTTCGCCCGTTCAAAATCGGTGAGAATAAATACCTTAAAACGACTTTCCACAGGAGAGAGGGCCGCTTCCCGCACGACCTCCCGTATCTGGTCTATAAGCAGTTGACTTCCTGCTGGTGCGAAAAATCGATGGTCCGGATGCATCCCCGCAGCAGCAAGCCGGCAGGAACGACACTGTCCACACGCGCCCAGGCCAAATTCATCGGAGAAATGTTCACAGGTGAGAGCTTGGGCAAACGCCCGGGCTAACGTCATCTTGCCGATATGTTCCGGCCCAAGGAAAAGATAGGCATGTCTCGTTTCATTTCGCACTAGAGCGCGTCGCAACAGCGTTTGCGCCCAATGGTGTCCATAGACTTGGATTCGAAAATCATTCGCCATAGCGTAGATGGTAAGGGTTCCCATGGGCTTTGTCAATGTTCCCGCCTACAGAGGATGCGTCACATAAAAGAGGCCGCAATTCTGTTTTGTCTTAGTAGCAGCATCGTGTAACATGTGACACAATCTTGCACATTCTCATTTGGTAACAATGTCCATGAAAAAATCATTCGACGTCATCCTGCTATTCATGCTTTTGCTCTCCCGTCTTTCCATCAACAAATTTGCGGAAGGCGGTCTGTTCCAACACTTCGAGAATGTCGTCAGAAACCCCCTTGTAGGAGGATGGTTGCCACAGCAGGCCATCACCGCCTTCGGACCCTGGTATGGCGACCCGATCTTCCTGCTATTAGCAGCATTGAGCCTGCTGGCATTTCTGACTTATCTCTTTGTCGACGCGTTCAAAGACCACCTAGGAGCCAGACGTACATTTGTCTGGAAATATGCCCTGGTTTGGATTATCATTTTGACCCTGGTCATCCTGCCTACCATCAAACTAACCATCCTTCGACACGACAACCTACCCCATTCTTATAGCCATGATGGTGGTGTGATTCAAACCGAGATCACTATCGATTATTTTCTAACAGGGAAAAACCCCTACGTGGAAACCTATGATGACACGCCCATGGCAGAATGGGGGTTCCCCGAATTCCGCACAGCCCTCGAACATTACCCCTATCTGCCAGCCACATTTATTCTCTCCGTCCCCGTGAAACTATTCTCCGAGCGCGCCTTAGGGTGGTACGATCAACGATTCACGTATCTTTTGTTGTTTGTCATCACCTTGCTCCTTGCATTTTTCCTGACCAAGAAGAATACTCACGCAACTCTTGGGCTCACCATGATCCTTGGTCTGAATCCCATTATGGGACTAGATGTGATCTTTGGACAAAATGACAGCTTTGTACTGGCCTGGCTCATCATCAGCGCTTTCTTTTTATGGAAAAAACGCTGGGGTTGGGGTGGCGTTTTCTTTGGCATTGCGGCGGCATCCAAACCCACAGCATGGTTCATAGCGCCCTTCTACCTCTTGTATCTCCTTGATTCCCCAACCCTTACGCCTTCTCGGCTCTTTCAAAAAAATACGTGGCGAACACTGTTTCGACGATCGCTGCCCGCATTGCTGGTCTTCCTGGCCCTGGCGGTCCCATTTTTCATGTGGTCGCCCGATGCCATGATCGACGATGTCTGGCGATGGGCAGCGGGAACAGCCGAGGTCCATTATCAAATTTGGGGGCTTGGTTTTGCCAATTTTGTGTTGGCTACAGGTGCGCTTCCTGACCGTTTCGCTTATTGGCCATTCTGGATTCCGGAACTGCTTGTGGGATTGCCCACCTTGTGCATTTTGGTAGTCAAACAAATGCGGGAGAACTCTCTTGGCAATGTCTTTTGGCATGGAGCATTCCTTCTTTTGGTCTTCGCCTACTTTTCACGATTTCTCAACGAGAATTATCTGGGGTTCATCCTGGCGCTTCTGGCTGTCGGGTATTATCTTCCATATGAAGACGCATAGTCTTCAACGCACTTCTGTGGAAAGTCCTGTGGAATCCTATACGAAAACCTGTTGAATATGCCGGGATAAATCATCTTTCCATTGTGGATTGCTTGGGATAACCTGTGCAAACCCTGAAATGCGGAGATGTCGGCATCATACCGACATCTAGTAACGTTTCGTTCTGCTACTACTACATCTACCAAATCACGACTTTTGGTTGCATTTTTTTCAAAAATCCGTCTAAGTTATCCAGAATTCATCCCGAGATTATCCGCAGAAGTCTTCCACAAGCGCCATGGTCGAAAGGAGACACATTTAGTAAAAATCCGCTTTTCTCTACTAGATAAGGGGCGTCTGTTTGTGGATAGTCATCTTTTCCACATATCCCCATCCCCTACGACGATGAATAGACACTTATCTTCACATTAAACAAAATCCTTATACAAAAACACCCCGCCAGTAGAGCGGGGCCGTCTAATTCTTGCTCAGCCGTTCATTGCGAAACTCTCCATACATGATGAGTTACCTTTACAACTTCCAACGTAAAGTGACATGACGTGGGCAACTTAACGATGCTGTTTTACCGTTATGTTAAAAAATTGTTGACAAGTCGATTCCCAAGGCTTATACTATAGTTAGTTACGAGCCTCGAGGAATTGAACGCAGCTTGTCTGTTCGGTGTGTTCCGAAAAGCCGCTTCTGTGAATGGTGCCAGGAGCATCACGCAGAAGAAGGTGGGAGAGGAGCGCCAGAGCAGAATGAACAGGCATTGAAGTCCTTATGGAAGGTTGCCAGAGACCTTCGAGGGCAGGAGACGTAAAGTCTCACAGAGCCTGAGAAAGCCGCCGGAGGTTCCTTGGGGCCGTAACGCGTCAAAAGCTTGGAGGGGGAGGCGTGCGTTGTTGGTTGAGGATTCCGGGGTTGAGCACTGCCACAAAAGGCATGTTCCTGAATTGTTCACGAAAATCAAGTCCATAGCCCACCACAAAAAGATCTGGAAGGTGAAATCCCACGTAACGGGCCTGAATATTCACCAACCGACGATTGGGGCGGTCGAAGAGGGCAGCCACTTCCAGGCTTGCCGGATGGCGAGAGCGGAGCATCTTCAAAAGGTATCCCAGCGTCAATCCGGTGTCAATGATATCTTCGACAAAGACAACATGCCTTCCTTCAATGCAGATATCCAAATCTTTGGTGATACGAACAACTCCCTGGTCTCGGGATTCCTGGCTGTAGTTTGAAACTGCCATGAAATCGACTTCTAATGGGATGGTTGTATAGCGCAGCAAATCGGCCATGAAAAAGAGGACGCCCTTGAGTACGCCGACAAAGACGGGGTTGTGGGCGGCATAATCTCGCGAGATCGCCCTGCCCATTTCCTGGATGCGATTTTGAAGGGTGTTCTCATCGATGAGAAGCCTGGAGATGGCTTGTCGATACTCGTCAGGGATGTTTTCGGGGATCTTTTTCGGTGTTGGCGTTTGTGAGGTCTGGAAGGTCATATTTGATCGCAAGGCTACGCATATCGCGCCGATTGAGAAGTTTGATTTGGATGTCTGGGTAGCGTTCCTTTAATTGCCGAATCTTTCGATTTTTCAAATGGTTCAAGCGGGGAGATTGGGTGGTGAGCTCGACATAGATATCTTGTTCGGGCAAATAAAAATCGGGCGAGAATGCTGAGCGCAAACTGCCATCTTCATTGTATTCCAATGGAAATGTGGTGGGCTCGTATTCCCAGGGAATGCCGTAGAAATCGAGCAGGCGAGCGAATTCTCGTTCAGAGGGGTGCTGGAAATTGATTTCGTCGATTTTGGACATGCCAGGGTTTGATTGGAACGATAATGAAGCGTGTTTGTATTTGCTAAGTCGTTCGTAGGGGATATGTTCAATGCTACGGCTTCATTTTAGCATAGCTGCTCATGGTGAAGTAAGCGTTGAAAAAGCCCCCGATTTTGGTCGGGGGCTTGTGGTTTAGGGGGAAACGAGGGGCAGATAAATGTATGTTGCTGCCGGGGTTGGTGTAGGGATGCTCCCCGAGGGGAAGGTGTATTCGAAGTATATTTCGGGCAAACAATCGGGGTTGTCGTTGCGCGAGGAGCCCAGCACGTAATTGATCTGCGCTCCGGCCTCGCCACGCAGTACCCAGCCATAATTGTTTTCCTCACCGGCAACGAACTGTTGCACGTCGGAAGTAATGGTAAACCAGGTGGCGTTGCGCTCGCCGCAGCTGCCGTTCTCGCCCATGGGAGCCAGCGTTTTTTCGTCCGTGGCGATCTGGGCCTGATCGCCCGCCCCCTTGGCTCCGCTTTCTTCCCAGGGTTGACCCGCAGCAGCCTGCTGCCAGGTGGCCTCTGAAACCACCCAGGGGCGCATCATGCGATAGAGGCGAGCCGTCATCTCGGCGTCGGGGCGATCTTCCACGGTATACAGGCCGAGATAGGACAGGGTAACTTGGGCGTTAGCGGGCACCATCGAACCAATGTCAACGCGTACCAACGGCGATTCGATGCCTCCAGTGCGGATACGCATGGAATTCAATCGATCGAAGTTGGTCGTTGGCGCCCATTCGCTCAAGAAGGTGTCCTGAAAACGGGCGTCATTGTATTCTGCTTTGACAAGCATGGTGATGGGAGAGATTTCCAACCAACCGAAATCGGCTCGGATCCCGCTCACCGAGGCTCCTTGCCAGTTCATAATGGTCTCCGGGCTGCCATCGTCTGTATCGTCATCGTAGATGCCGTAATTGAAGTGGAGGGTTTGGCGAGGCGTTGCCGCCCGAAGCGCACCGCCCAGTTCATCTGCCGGGATGGCCACTTCTAAAATGTAGCCAGTGGCGGAGATGATGCCCGTGGCCAGCACGGTTTCGGATGTTTGGCCGTTGGCGAGCACGCGGCCATCGGGCCAAATCTGATAGGTCACATCTGCGGAACTCAGGGTGTTGTTCGCGTCGACATCAAAAGACAAGACGATGGAATCCCCTCTGGCAGGGATGTTATCTTGAACTTGCACGCCAAGGAAGAGATAGTCCTCCCACCAGCGCATCCGAAAAACGCCGCTCACATCCAGGTCGTCGGTGGGGAAGTCTCCCTGGATGCTATCGGCTGTGGCTGAGCTTAATATGTAGGAGTTGTCCGCACTCCAGTCGTTGAGATCGCCATCGATGGCGATGTCGGTTTGTGCGATGGCTGTTTGCGTGGGCTGCGTTTTGTCGTATTGGAAGAGTGTGACGTATCCAAATGTGGTGGGATCATCGGAAAGCGACGTTCCCGCCCACACCATCTCCGAGGCATACGTGGCGCTGTCTGGACGGGCATCGAAAAGCGCGATATTGATGCCGATCTTGCGCAAGTGCGCAAAGTCGCCTCCCAAAACATCTTGGGGTATGAATGCTTCGATGGCGTATCCTGCATCGGTGTGTGCGATGGCGTAGCGCCCACCAGGAGGCAAGCCTTGGGCTGAGCCGTCAGCCAGGAAGAAGATGGCGTGATCATCGGGGCCGATCTTGCCATCTCGGAGCCCGTCAAATGCTACGCCAATTTTATCAACCAGCGCGCCATCTGTGACCAGGGTAGCATCCTGGACCTCGATCCCTAGATACAGGCCCGCGTCATCCCAACGAACGCGAACGTTGGCATCCAGTTCGTCCGGTGAGGGGGTTTCTCCCTGGATGATGTCCATATCATCGCTGTTGATATGCCGTGCGTTCAGAGTAGTCCACTCATCAAGGTTACCGTCAATGCGATTTTGCCATTGCGGGTTGGCAGTGAGACGCCGGTCGGGCTCGCTATAGCGGATGATGTCGCCGCGGAGACCCACGGCATAAGCCAGGCCGCGATTGAAAACGTCCAGGCCGTAAAGGTCTACATCGGTAGGGACGGGCTGGCGAAGCCAGGTGGCCCCGGCGTCTTCTGTAAACAGAACAGTCCCCTCATAACCAACGGCCCATCCTGTTTGCTCGTCCACCATTTCGATTTTTTGCAGACGGGGGACATCAGGGTCGAGCAGCAGCGCCCGCCAACCGTTGGGGTCATTCACCGAATCAGGGTTGAAGATGATAGCGCCTTCAATGCAAGGACCTTCAACCGAGCCTTCCGCCGTGCACCCCACCAACCAGGCATAGTCCAGATTGCCATCACCATCGTAGTCGAGGGCGTCTGCCCCAGAATTGTAGAAGATGCCGAACTGGTAGAAGAAGTAGCCTTTCCAGTGTCGACCAGCATCAAGGGTATAATCAAACAAGTTCTTTTTGGTAGAAACAATTCCCTGCCAGGAATTGATCATATCCAGATCTAGGTGTGTTCTGCCTACGCCGTTATCGAAGGATCCCTCCCAAGTGACGCCATCTTCGGTGTAATAATTGTAGTCTCGGCTCACCGTAATGCCCGATTTGTCGGAGGTCATGACGATGTCGTAAAGGGATCGACCTACGCCAGGGACCGGTTCCCTGGACCAAGTCTCTCCGCCATCTTTTGTATGAATGAGCAATTCGGTGCGGCCAGCGGCGTGACAGTCGTTGGGATCGTTAGGGGCGCAGGAAATGGCGTGAATGATTTTTCCGCGAACATCACCGTCGGCGGGTCGGATATCCGGATTGGCCAGGATTTCCTGGTGAATTTCGCGCCAGGAATACCCGGCGTCTTCGGTCTTGAGCACTTGCAAATCCTGGCCAACTGCGTAGGCGATTTGTTCGCTGGCCGCGGTGATGTTGTAAAAGCGGGGGTACAGCCCCGTGA
>WFTO01000418.1 GCA_015485435.1 Anaerolineae bacterium
GTCAGCATCTTTGCAATAGGCGGCCATGTGCTTGCCCGAGGCTTTGCCGAAGACGACCAGGTCTAGCAAGGAGTTGGTGCCCAGGCGGTTGGCTCCATGAACGCTGACGCTGGCGCATTCGCCCGCGGCGTAGAAGCCTGGCATCACGGTTTCTTTTTCATCAATGATCACCTGGCCATGGACGTTGGTGGGAATGCCGCCCATGGCGTAGTGGGCGGTCGGCTGTACGGGCATGGGGTCTTTTACCGGATCGATGCCCAGGTAAGTTTTGGTGAAATCGGCGATGTCGGGCAGTTTGGCGCGAATGTAATCCGCGTCGATGCGTCGAGGGCTGCCATCGGGGTTGCGAATGTCGTCCCGCTCGAAATATTTGTTGACGGTTTCGGGACGAATGTCCAGCCAGACCCAATCTTCACCGTTGATGCCGCGGCCTGCTTTCACTTCGAGGTAAATGGCGCGAGACACCACATCGCGAGAGGCCAGGTCCTTGACCGTGGGCGCATAACGGTCCATGAAGCGTTCGCCCTCGTTGTTGATGAGCACGCCGCCCTCGCCGCGGACGCCTTCGGTGATGAGAATGCCGAGGCCGCGAATGCCTGTGGGATGAAATTGGAAGAATTCCAGGTCCTGCTGTGGTATGCCCCGACGTGCGGCGATGGCGTTCCCATCCCCGGTGTAGGAGTGGGCGTTCGAGGTAATCTTCCACATGCGTCCAAAGCCGCCTGTAGCAAAGAGGACGGCCTTGGCGTGGAAGACATGCAATTCGCCAGTGGCGATTTCATAGGCGACCACCCCGGCGACTTTGCCTTCATTAAAGATTAAGTCGATGACCTGAAATTCGTCGTAGAAGTTGACATTATTTTTGATGCATTGCTGATACAGCGTTTGCAAGATCATGTGACCGGTGCGATCTGCAGCATGGGCCGCTCTGCGTACCGGTTTTTTGGTGATGTTGTTGGTGTGCCCGCCAAAAGGTCGTTGCGAAATCTTGCCATCGGGCGTGCGGTCAAAGGGAAGCCCCATGTGTTCGAGTTCAATCACCACATCGATGGCTTCGCGACACATAAATTCGATCTCGGGCTCATCGCCCATCCAGTCCGCGCCTTTGACCGTGTCATAAGCGTGCCATTCCCAATGATCTTCTTCGAGATTGGCCAACGCAGCGCCAATGCCGCCCTGGGCTGCACCGGTGTGAGACCGAGTGGGATAAAGTTTGGAGATAACTGCGGTATCCACACTTTTGCTGGCGTAGAGAGCAGCCATCAACCCCGCGCCCCCTGCGCCAACGATGACTGCTTCATGCTTGTGGTATTGCATAATCTTTGCTCCTTATCCTATTAGCCTGTGAAGGAGAAAACGGTGTAAGTGCCCATGGCAATCACGACCAAATAGATAACCAATAACAATGCCTTGAAAAAGACATTCCATCCGGCACGATGGATATAGTCATCCACGATCCATCGCAGACCATTGAAGCCATGGGTCAGGGCGAAGATCAATAGGGCCAGATCATACGTCTTCCAGAAGGGCCCCCAGGTGCCGGTCCAGCGATTGGCGACGACATCATACGTGATGTTTTCCACCTGGATGTACACATGCATCAACAATAAGTGCAGTACGGCGATTAACAGCAGAACCACGCCGCTAATGCGCATAAAAAACCAGGCCCAGGTTTCGAAACCGCCCTGATATTTGTATTTACTCAGTCCATAATCCTTGTTGTTCATTAGATTGGCCTCCTATCGCAAACCGAAAATGGGAGCCAGGGTGAACCAGGCGGCGACGATGGTGATGGGAATGACGACCACCCAAACCAGAATCCATAATGCACGTTGGACATGGCTGTTGGGCGCCCAGAAATCCACAATTATGACCCGCAATCCATTGAATGCATGATATGCCACCGAGAAGATGAGAAAAACTTCCAGCAGGCGCATCACCGGGTTGGCATACAGATGCAGCACTTCAGTAAATGCTTCCTCCCCGAACAAGATGACGAAGTTGTCCATAATGTGCACGACGAGGAACAAGGCGACGCCGATGCCGGTTAGCCGATGCAATATGAAGGCGTAATGGCCCGGCCCCCCCTTGTACTTGACGCCTTTCCAAAAAGCTGAGATGACATTTCCCATAACAGACTCCTTTGGCTTTAATGGGATGAGAAAAGCATGACTGTTTGAGAATAACTGTGATAAGGTTTACGTTGCACTTATTGTGCATCATCCCCGCGCGATTCGTCAACTTTCACACCCCTTTTGGGGGGCGTGGGGTGGAAAGTGTGGCGAAAAACGTCACTGCAATGCATTCGACTCCGAGCCCCACAAAAGTCCTCACTTCGTCCAGATTGCCAAGAATTTCAAGCTGGTTCCTTGTTCCCCTGAGGTTGCGCTTTCTATCATTTGCACAAGGCTAGAACAACAACCACAGCCCCCCTAACAAACCTGTGATCACCGTGGCTAGATAGATGATGAGCGACATGGCCATGGCCGCTTCTGGCGCGGCGCCGATCTGCGTAAACAACCCCACATAGCTGAGCTCACGCACCCCAATGCCGCCAATAGAGGGGATAAGCAAGGCCAATGAAACCAGGGGAACGAAGACCAGATAGTCAAGCAAAGACGCCTGGACGCCTACAGCCACTCCTGCTGTGATGTTGATCAGAATCCACAACAGATTGAAGATAAGGGAGACGACCATGGCGCGTGCTAAGGTGCGGTTGTCATAATCTTGAAGCGCGTCGTAGAGAGAGCGCAAGCTTTGCATGCATAACATGCGATGACGGAGATCGTGAGGAAAGAGCCGGAGGATATGGTCGCGAATCCAACGTAGCCAGGTCCGGCGTCGCAGCCCCCAAAAGCCCAACAACGTTCCTGCAAACGCCAGCACAATAAAGCCGAGCACCCAAGGACTGATGCTGGCGCGGCTAAAGGGCGTGGCCAGCGCACCGATGCCCAATAAGACCAGAATACCCAGGAACCGATCCAGGACAACGGTGCCCACCGCGCCGCCCGCATCATCGACCTCATTGGCAAGATAGACCGACTTGACAACATCTCCGCCGAAGCCCGTGGGCAGCAATGTGTTGAAGAAGGCGCCGATATAATACCATCGTGACAGCTGCCAAAAACTAACTTGCATCCCCCGCGCCCGTACCAGCACCTGCCAGCGTAGCGTGCGCAACAAAATGCTGCCAATGAACAGCAGAACTGTGATCGTCACCCAACCAGGCTTGGCTTGCACAAGCACGCTGGCCAGCGTATTCAGGTCGATTCGAGACAACAAAAAGAGAATCAGTCCCAGGCTGATGATGATCTTTGCCAGGGTTTTCCAACGGCGAATCATAGCCCGGGCATTGTGCCATAAAGTCCCGCTTGGCAGCAAAACCTACGATCCTTCCTGGCCTGGCGCTCCGAGGGCGCGCACGCTTGCGCTCTTCCCCGCTATCCACTATAATCCAAGCCAGCTGACTTATACTCCGTTAGACGCCCTTTGATTGCATAAAGGAGGGTGAATCGACGACCGAGATGCGATGATCAGGAGGCGCCAATGCACTGATGTCAAATAAATGAACCGACACGCAAGCAATATGAACCATGACGCAGCGCCAGGACTGTGCCCGCAGGGGCGGGACAGTTGACGAGGAGAAGGTTGTTGTCCGCAAGGGCAACCTAACCCTGGCTTGGACCAGTGGGAAAATCGAGAGATCGGCGGATGCCTTCCCGGTGCGCCACCACCGGACGTCATGGGAACAAGTGGGAAGCCACATTCGAAAGCCCACGGGTGACTGTGGGACAAAGAATGATGGCAGTGGCAAAAATTGGATTTGGACCGAGGGAAAGCCATGCCTGCGCGCCAGCGATCATTGTTGGCTCCCTGTTCGGCAGAAGGATTTTCCGCGCGGGCCAAATTCGCTTGCATGCTTTGTGCACGTGGTTTGCGCACATGCAAAAGGACGCCAAGCCAGTCTCTTTTTCGTATTGCCAAAGGAGTGTTACTTATGTGTGGTATTGTTGGATACATAGGCCCCAAAGACGCAACCCCGATTATCCTCGAAGGTTTACAACGCCTGGAATATCGCGGTTATGATTCTGCGGGCCTCGCCATCATCGATGAGCAGGGAGAAATCGCCATCCGCCGCGACGCCGGTAAGTTGATCAATCTGCGTCATCGAGTCGAGGAGGCCCCAACCAATGGTCGCATCGGCATCGGCCATACGCGTTGGGCCACGCATGGCCCTCCCACCCCTTACAACGCTCATCCCCATCGCGCCAAAGATGGACGCATCGTTGTGGTCCAAAATGGCATTGTCGAGAACTTCCTGCCCTTGCGAGAGGAGCTGATCGCTCAGGGATATGAGTTCGCCTCCGACACCGATACCGAAGTGATCGTGCAGTTGATTCACCGCGAGTTTCAGCGCACCGAGGATCTGGAGGAGGCGGTCAGGCGCGCGCTGCAATTGTTGGAGGGACCATCAGCGGTCGTCGTGCTTAGCAGCTATGCCCCAGATCGGCTGATTGCAGCACGATTGGGGAATGCTGGCGCAGTGGTCGTCGGGCACGGCGAGGGCGAGATGTTCCTGGCTTCGGACATCCCCGCTATCCTGGAATACACCCGGCGGATGTCATTCCTCGAAAATCGGGAGATGGTCATTGTAACTCGCGAGGGCGCTCAATTCAGCAAGCTGGATGGCGACCTTATCCCCGACAAGGAGGTCCTCACCATTCCCTGGGATCCGGTGGCCGCGGCCAAAGGCCCTTATCGGCATTTCATGCAGAAGGAGATTTTTGACCAACCCAACGCCTTAA
>WFTO01000419.1 GCA_015485435.1 Anaerolineae bacterium
AAAACGTAGGATCACTTTCATTATAATAACCTGCGTGTGCACCGTCAACAGCTTTTGCTCTCACCGCCCTTCTCCCATACAATGACCGTACAAAACCAACCTCCATCCCAACGCCTATCCTTCAGAGGAGGCTCCTATGGCTGGAAAATACTACGACGACCTGCATGAGGGTATGAAAATCCAACACGCCCTGGGCCGCACGGTCACCGAGATGGACAACGTCCTTTTCTCATCCCTGACTATGAATCCCCAGCCGCTGCATCTCAATGAAGATTTTGCCAGCAGAACCAAATTTGGTCGGCGGATCGTCAATGGTATTCTCACCATGGGTATCGTGGTAGGTATTACCGTAGGCGATCTTACTCAAGGCACCATTGTGGCCAATCTTGGCTATGAGAAGGTTGAACATCCTCGCCCGGTCTTCCACGGCGACACCATCTACGTGGAGACCGAGGTGCTGTCCATGCGTGAATCCCGCTCCCGGCCCGACGTGGGCATCGTTAAGCTCAAACATCTGGGTAAAAACCAGCACGGCCAAGTCGTGGTCGAAGTCGTGCGCACGGTCATGTTTCTGAAACGGTCATCGCATGAGGCATGAACCGATAGAACGCTGATACACGCTGATGCTTCGCAACACAGATTCACGCAGATAATCATCAGTCTTTCGTCTTTTTTCTTTGTCCCTTCGTGGCTCTATTTTCAACGTAGGAGAGACCTATGCGTCCTCGACGCGCATTGCTTTATGTCCCTGGAACCAGCTTGAAAATGATGACCAAGGCCGCGGGTCTGGACGTGGACAGCGTTTGCCTGGACCTGGAAGACGCCGTAGCTCTGGCGCAGAAGGAGGAGGCCCGACGTCTGGTGGCCCAGGCCCTGGCCGAACTCGATTTCGGGATGACGGAACGATGTGTCCGCATCAATGAAGCAGGGAGCGAACTGGCCCGCGCCGACCTTGAAGCCGTGCTGCCCCTTCGCCCTGACGCCATCATCCTGCCCAAAGTTGCATCGCCCGACGCCCTGCGCTGGGCCGACGCCCTCTTGCTGGAAGCGGAGACCGCGCAAGGCTGGCCTATCGGCGGCATCGCCCTCATCGCACTCATCGAAACCGCGATGGGCGTGGTACGACTAACGGACATCGCAGGAGCGACCCCACGGCTGCAGGCCCTGGCCTTCGGCGCGGAGGACCTCATGGCCGATGTGGGGGGCAAACGCACACCCTCCAACCGCGAGGTGGCCTATCCCCGCAGCGCCGTAGCCATCACCGCCGCGGCCTTCGGCCTTCAGGCCCTGGACCAGGTCTTTGTAGCCTATAAGGACCTGGACGGCTTTCGGGCCGAGGCGGAAGAGGCCGCGATTCTGGGCTATCAGGGCAAACAGGCCATCCATCCCTCGCAAGCGCAGGTGGCACAGGAGGTCTTCACCCCCTCAGATGAGGAAATCGCACACGCCCGCCGGGTACTGGAGGCCATGCGCAAGGCCGAGGCCCGGGGTGAGGGCGTCTTCGCCCTCGATGGCAAGATGGTGGATGGACCGATGATCAAAGCCGCGCAAAGAATATTGACCAGAGCGGGCATCGAATTCTCATCTTAGCTCCGCGCCCCGGTATTTAACGTTTCCGCCCCGCCAACGCGCTACAAACGCCGGACCAACCGCCACCAAGCAGCTCTTTCTCTCCTGTTTCTCGAAAAAAGTAAATCAATTCAAACACAACTCTTTCATTTCTTCACAAACTGTAACCTGTCTCACGCATATCATCGTTGACAAGTCTTCTTGCTCTGAAGTACAATGTAAGTGGATATCTTTGCAGGTGCGGGGATATCAAAATTGACGCATAGTCACACTCATTTTTTCATTGCCGTCAAGTAAGGAGGAACAACTCATGGTCGCACAAAATACCCAACGCCCAACGTGGTGGATCGTATTTTTATACGGTATTATTTCAATCATTGTTGGTCTAGTATTCCTGCTTTACCCCTTATCAGCACTCTCAGCATTTGTTTTCGTCTTGGGTGTTTACTGGTTGATCACGGGCGTTATCGGTCTGCTCGACATATTTCAGGATCGAACAGCCTGGGGCTGGAAGCTTTTCTCCAGCATCTTGGGCATCATTGCCGGGCTCATGGTCATCAGCCGTCCCTTGTGGGCCACGCTCATTGTGCCCACCGTGTATGTCATTGTGCTGGCTGTTTGGGGGCTTTTTATGGGGATTATCATGCTGGTTGCTGCGTTTAAAGGCGCTGGATGGGGCGCTGGCATCATGGGGGCATTGACCATCTTCCTGGCCCTGGTGCTTTTGGGCAATCCCATCATTGCAGCCGCAACGCTGCCATGGGTGTTTGGCTTTTTCGCCATTTTTGGCGGTATCGTCCATCTTTTCATGGCGTTCACCATCAAAGGTGCTGGGCATCAAAGCTAAAGCCTCGGTCATTATTGGCTGAATCCCAACGGAAGCATCTGCTGGTTCGCATGAAAATCAGTTGCGACATTGAAGGGATAACCAATACAATGACTTGTTTTCACGCATGAAAGCAGTCAACGAGGGACGGCTTCAAAGCCGTCCCTCTTTACTTGGTTGTAAACGCATGACAAAAGAAATCCTTCACCAAAGTCCCTTTGTCTTTCTGAAGAAGCTGATCATTATTGAGACCATCTTCGCGTTGGCGCCTGTCCTGCTGCTATTAACCATCAACGTGGAGGGAGGATACGAAGCAACCAGTCTGGCGCAGAAGGCGCCATTTGCTTTATTGTGGACGTTGTTCGTGATGCTGCTACAAATTGTGGCGGTTTCGGTCGCTTTCCTTGTTTGGTATCTTCCTCGCTATGTGCTGGATGTTGATGGCATCTATTATCAGAGGGGGCCGGGCAGCACGCTGCAAAAAGTTGCAGATTACACCGATATCCGTACGTTGCGTATCTCTCAGGGGCCTTTGGGGCGTCGTTTGGGATATGGCAACATTGTGCTCATACGACATAGCCGGCAACAACCTGTGCAGATCAAAGACATTGCGGATCCACAATTGGTGGCCGCGCAGATCGATGAACGGGTTCAGCAGGCCATCGCGGTGAATGACGAAGTGGCGCCCCATAAGTCGGTAATGGAATTGTTGCGTGAGGGGGAATCACAATATGTTGAATACAAGTCCAGCCTGATGTGGGATTATCGTCTGCAGCGCATTAACAAAAAACTTTATGCCCCCATTATGAAAAGTCTGACCGCTTTCATGAATTCTAGCGGAGGTCATCTGTTGATAGGCGTCAATGATGAGGGCGAGGTCCTTGGCATTGATGCAGACATGCGAGGAATGAAGAAACCAAACTTAGATGGTTGGGAAAACACGTTCAATCTAGCGTTCAATAAAATGGTAGGAGTCGAATATCGTCGCCTCATTGCCCTAGACTTCACTCAAATTGATGACAAAACGGTTTGTCATGTCACGGTGCGCCCTGCCAGCCGCCCTATCTTTTTGAAAGAAAACAATGAAGAAAAATTTTACGTCCGGGCCGGAAATACCAGCCAACCCCTGACGTTTAGCCAGGCGGTTCGTTACATTCAAGCCCGTTTCCGTTAAATTACGTCAAATCTAGACGGAAGATCGCTCTCCGAACGCAAAATGAAATGATGTGAGACGATGAACATTGATGAAGCCATGGATGGTTTATTCTTGTCCAGCTTCGTCCACGATCGTCTGAATGGTCCGTTCAGAATATCAACTTGGAGCAAAATCGGAGCACGGTTGCACATCCTAATTTCGAATTCACGTTACATAGTTTCATTATTTTTTTGACTCCTCCCACTCATATTTGCAGGAACATCATGAACGAAGCATCACACACACCTCCCACTCATTCCAACGCGGAACCTCAATCGACGCGACGCATGGCTCCAGAGCAAGGG
>WFTO01000420.1 GCA_015485435.1 Anaerolineae bacterium
CTATTGGCGTAGCCAACGGCGGCGAGGGCGACAATCAACACAATGCCCAAACCAATAGCGCCCCAAAAAATCAGGCGATTTTGTTTTTTCTTTGCCTGTTGCTTCTGTCGTTTTGAGGTAGAGGATTTCGAAGAGCGTTTGTTCTTGCGTGAAGATTTCTTGGCCATACGTGCATAGTCTCCTTGAACTGATGTTTAGCCAACGATTATACCCCAGACATCTTCAATTTGGAAAGCGCGGACCGCGGACGGTGTGTTTCTATATTTGGGGAAAACCTTCGTTTCGAAGGACACGATTCATCGGACTGCCTTGCATGGTGTATGACCTTAGCGCCGCGAGGATGCCAGTTTTTCCATTCCTGAAAGACCACTGTGGCCTTTATTTTGATGATCTGCTAACCTGACACAAACGTTGAAATCTGTTCATTGGGCCGCCGTAAGCCACCGACTCGTCGGGAGATTTCGACGGAGATGGCTATATCGATTTAGCGGCCAGCGCCCTTCTCTGGGGGTAATGAAGGGCCATGAAGTCAGGTGTCCCCCGCTAACCTTCCCCGCCTTCGAGCGTCTCTACCACCCGCTGAGCCAGGTATGGCGAATTCGATCAACATGGCCGCCAGGCTCCAGTCGCGAGAACCCACCGGAGCTTTTCAAATCCTCCGGGCCGGAGAATATGACGCACCACGTCAAAGCATCATGCGTCGCGTCATCGATTTGTCGGATCGCCTACTTTGTGGTAAAAGTAAAAAAATATGATGCACAGCGTCATGAAAGCGTCAAGCGTAAAACGTCAAACGTCATTTCATCAGCACGCGCTTCCCTACAACCCGACGTTTGACGCATGACGTTTGACGCAGCCCGCAAATTAGGTGACAACTTATTTTTTAATGACAACAGCATACAAAATGTTTTTTCACTCACCCAAAGGAGACGCGTCATGCCCCGAATCATTCGCCGAGCGGCTGTCATCGGCGCAGGCACCATGGGCGCAGCTATCGCCGCGCACCTGGCCAACGCCGGCATCCCCACTTATCTGCTGGATATCGTTCCCCGGGAGTTGACTCCCAAAGAGGAGGCCAAGGGCCTCACCCTGGACAGCCCCGAAGTGCGCAACCGCATCGTGCGCGAGGGGTTCGAGCGGGCGAAGAAGGCCAAACCCGCCAATTTCTTCAATGAAGACGCTACGAAGCTGATCACGTTGGGGAATCTGGAAGACAATTTCGACTGGATCGGGGAAGCGGATTGGATTATCGAAGCGGTGGTGGAACGACTGGACATCAAACAAAGCCTCATGGCCCGAATCGACGAGGTACGCAAATCCGACGCCATCGTCAGCTCCAACACGTCGGGCCTGCCCATCCACGCCATCGCAGAAGGGCGCAGCGAGGGTTTTCGCCAGCATTTCCTGGGCACGCACTTCTTCAATCCCCCCCGCTACATGAAGTTGCTGGAAGTCATCCCCACGCCCGACACCGACCCGCAGGTGGTGGAGGATATCACCTGGATCGGGGAGGAGGTGCTGGGCAAGGGCATCGTCCTCTGCAACGACACACCCAACTTCATCGGCAACCGCCTGGCCTTCATCAGCTTCGCGTACGTCATCGAATACGCGCTGGCCAATGGCTACACCGTGCCCGAGGTGGATTATCTGACCGGGCCGCTGATCGGTCGCCCCAAGACGGGCACCTTCCGCCTGTCCGACCTGGTGGGCATCGACGTCATGTTCCACATTGCCCGGAACCTCTACGACCTTATCCCCCACGACCCTGAGCGAGAGATCCTCAAAGCCCCCCGCTTCAGCAAGCTGCTGGAGGTCATGGTGGAGCGTGGCTGGCTAGGGAACAAGACCAAGATCGGGTTCTCCAAGAAGGTCATCGGCGAGGGCGGCAAGAAGGAGTACTGGCAGCTCAATCTGGAGACCCTGGAGCATGAGCCGCCGCAAAAGGCCCGCTTCGAGAGCCTGAAAGAGCTCCGCAAACTGCCCCTGGAACAGCGTCTGCCCGAGATCGTCAAGCTGGATGACCGGGCAGGCAGGTTCGTGTGGTATACCCTGGCCCGTACCATGAGCTACGCTTCCGCCATTATGCCCGAGGTTACCTCCGACGTCATGGCCGTGGACAACGCCATGAAATGGGGTTTCGCCTGGGAGATCGGCCCCTTCGAGACCTGGGACATCCTGGGCGTGCGAGAGACGGCCGAGCGCATGGAGGCCGACGGCATCCCCGTGGCCGATTGGGTGAAGGAGATGCTGGCCCAGGGCGGCGAGCGCTTCTACCGGGTGAAGGACGGAAAGAAGCAGCGTTGGGTCATCGGCCAGGGCTATGTGGATATCGTCACCAACCCCAAGCTCATCATCCTTGATGAATTCAAAAAGGAAGAAAAACGCGTCATTGCCACCAATCCCAGCGCCTCGCTGGTGGACCTGGGTGACGGCGTGCTCCTCTTGGAATTCCACGCCAAGACGCCCACGGGCCGGGTGATGAACATGCTGGACACCGACGTGTTCGACATGGTGCAAAAGGCCCTGGAGCTGCTGGACACAGACTTCGACGGCATGGTCATCGGCAATCAGGGCGAGTTCTTCTCGGCCGGGGCCAATGTCTTCCTCATCGCGGTCAACGCCCAACAGGGCAACTGGGACACCCTGGACGAGCTCAGCCGCTATTTGCAGAACATGCGCCAGGTCTTCACCAGCCATCCCAAGCCCATCGTGGCCGCGCCCTTCAACGTCACCCTGGGCGGCGGCACGGAGATCTCCATGGCCGCGGATCGCATCGTGGCCGCGGCCGAGACCTACATGGGCCTGCCCGAAGTGGGCGTGGGCATCATCCCCGCGGGCGGCGGCACCAAGGAGATGGTGCGCCGGGTCATCTCTCCCGCGGCGAAAGTCAACCATCCGGGCCTCCAGGAATACGTCAAACAGGCGTCCCTGACCATCGCCACGGCCCGCATCTCCACCAGCGCGGCCGAAGCCCGAGACCTGGGCTTCCTGGACAAATGCGACCGCATTGTCATGAACAAGGACTTCCTCATCGCCGAGGCCAAGAACGAGGTCCTGGCCATGCGCATGCAGGGCTACCGCCCCATTTTCGAGGCCAAGAACTGCTACGCCACGGGCCGGGATATGTACGCGGCGCTGGAGGTGTTCATCGAGATGCAGAAGGAGGCGGGTTACATCAGCGAGCACGACGCCAAGATCGCTCGCAAGCTGGCCTACGTGGTCACCGGCGGCGACCTCTCCCGCCCGCAGTGGGTGGATGAGCAGTACATCCTCGACCTGGAGCGGGAAGCCTTCCTTTCCCTGGCGGGCGAGCCTCTGAGCCAGGCCCGCATGTGGCATATGTTGCAGACGGGCAAACCCCTTCGCAACTGATGGTTAGCGTTTATCAGTGCGTTGGCCGCTTCGATGGACGTCCGTCAAACGTAAAACGTCAAACGTCAAGGAGTAGCCGAAAGTGCGATTTGCTGAATGGGCCCAAACCGTACCGGAATCCATCAAGCACGATTCACTTTGGAAGATGAAAGCGTATCGATATGCGCTTTTCGCTGCGGATATCGCCTGGCCCGACGTCAGCAAACTTTATGCCGATTTACGCACCAGGAGCCTTTCCGACCAATTGTATCGCAGCGCAGGTTCAGTCAGCGCCAACATTGCCGAGGGCTATTCACGGAGTTCCAGCAAAGATCGAGCCCGATTCTACGAATACGCTCTGGGTTCCGCCAGAGAAGCCAGGGATTGGTATTACAAAACCCGCCATGTTCTCGGTTCCAAAATCTTGGACCAGCGATTAGAGCTCTAC
>WFTO01000421.1 GCA_015485435.1 Anaerolineae bacterium
TCTTTGTCGACATCGACCCTTTGCCCGCGGTCACTGACCTGGAAGAGGCTCTCAAGCCGGACGCCCCTCTCATACACGAAGACCTGGAATCGAACCTGGCCGCTCGCATCGTGCAACAGAAGGGCAATTACGCCCAGGCCGCAGAAAAGGCCGACGTCATCATCCGTCGTCGCTTTTACTACGATCATGGCGTGGCCGCGGCCATGGAAAATCGGGGCATTGTGGCCTGGTGGGACGACAAGGCGCAACGGCTCACCATGTGGGACACCACCCAGGCGCCTGTGGTCATCCGCAATGGCCTGGCAGCCATGCTGGGGTTATCCGAATCCCAGGTGCGGGTGATCGCTCCCTTCATCGGTGGCGCATTCGGGCCCAAGATCATGATGTTCTATCCCGAAGAGGTGCTGCTGCCCTGGGCCGCCATGCAACTCAACCGCCCGCTCAAATGGATTGAAGACCGCCGCGAGAACTTTATGTCTACCACTCACGAGCGGGACCAAATCCACTGGGCCGAGATCGCCCTCACCAAGGACGGCAAAATCCTGGGCGTCAAGGATGAATTCATCCATGATTCAGGAGCCTACGATCCATATGGGCTCACGGTGCCCATCAACAGCCAGTGCACCCTCTTGGGTTGCTACGACATCCCTAACTATTACTCCGAATTCAAGGTAGTCTTCACGAACAAGATGATCGTGACGCCCTATCGTGGCGCGGGCCGACAGCATGGCGTCTTCGTCATGGAGCGCCTGCTGGACCTAGCCGCAAAGAAGTTGGGGATGGATGTCGCAGAAATCCGCCGAATTAACTTCATCCAACCCGACCAATTCCCCTTCAACAACGAGATCATTTACCAGGACTTTGCGCCACTCGTTTACGATAGCGGCAACTATGAGCCCGTGCTACAAAAGGCTCTGGATATGATCGGCTATGAACAATTCATCAAAGAAGAACAGCCGAAATTCCGGGCAGAAGGTCGGCATGTGGGCATTGGCGTGGTCACATACGTCGAAGGCACCGGCATCGGCCCCTATGAGGGCGCGCGGGTGCAGGTGGAGACCACGGGCAAGGTGAATGTGGCCACAGGCGTAGGCACCCAGGGCCAAGGGCATTTCACCTCCTTTGTGCAGGTGGTGGCCGAGCATCTGGGCGTCGATCCCAAGGACATTTACCTGGTGACCGGCGACACCGACATCTTCCACTGGGGCACCGGCACCTTTGCCAGCCGCGGCATGGTCGTAGCAGGAAACGCCATCAATGCCGCCGCAGAGATGGTCAAAGAAAAGATTTTGA
Organism: Anaerolineae bacterium; assembly: GCA_015485435.1. Classification (GTDB taxonomy): domain Bacteria; phylum Chloroflexota; class Anaerolineae; order J102; family J102; genus M2005. The sequence continues at coordinate 1,294 of WFTO01000421.1, forward strand.
AGATGGCCAGCGAAGAGCTGGAAGCGCCCGTGGAAGATCTTGTACTGGAAGGCGGCTTTGTCAAAGACAAGCGCCATCCTGAATCGGTGATCGCGCTCAAGGACCTGGCCGTGAAGGCAAATCCCCTGCGCGGTGCGGTGAAACCGGGCACGGAACCCGGCCTCGAATCCACCGCTTATTTCGGTCCCGAACGTGGCGCCACCGCCAGCGGCGCGCACGCCGTCATCCTAGAAGTCGATCCCGAAACCTTCCAGATCAAAATCCATCGTTATGTTGCGGTCCATGACTGTGGCACCGTCATCAACCCCCTCATCGTGGATGGTCAGGTCATGGGAGGCGTGGCCCAGGGCATTGGCAACGCTTTTTACGAAAAGATCATGTACGATGAAAACGGCCAGTTGCTGACCGCCTCCTTCATGGACTACCTCATTCCCACGGCCATGGAAGTGCCGCACATTGAGATCGGGCATGAGGAAACGCCTTCACCATTGAATCCTCTCGGGGTGAAAGGCGCAGGCGAAGCAGGCGCGATCCCGGTCGGACCGTTGTTCGCTCAGGCCATTGAAAACGCCCTGGCCGAGTTCAATCTTGAGATCACAGAGATTCCTCTCAGCCCCAATCGCCTGTTCGAGCTGGTGCAGGAGGCGCGGGCTAAGCAGTAGTCGGCCTTTGCCATCCATATTTGGACCTGACTTGCGACAGGCCGCTGATGCCGATGGAAAGACGATGGACGATGGGCGATGGAGATTCAATAGCTCCTCCCCACGTCCATCGTCTTATTGTTTTGGGCGGATTCCCAGGCGACGGTCCGGCAAAAAAAGAGGCGAGATGTGAGAAGGACAATGTCTCGTAGGAAGAGGCATTGCCGGGCTGGAGTGCCTCTCCTTGGGGCCTGGAGCCCCGGCCGCCCGTTCGTGCTGTGCAGGAGACCTCGAAGGTCTGGCAGACCTTCGAGGTCTGGGCGCGGGTTAATCCCAATCGTCCGCCACCCACGCAGAGATGTCGACGGGATGGGCCGCGGCGTAGGCTTCGACGCTTCTGAAGCCGCCCGTCCAAAAGCGGAGTTCATCCCGCTGCAGATAGGTAGGAGCGTCGGTTTGCAGCGCATGCCAGGATGAATAGGGCCAATCCCGCAGCTCCTCAACCAGATTGTGATGTACAGGATTATTGTGGATGTAGGCGATGAGGTTGAGGAAATGAGGCAGTGAGGTCACTTCTTTGCGTTTGAACCGCCCTTCGAAAAGGGAGCCGCTGCGCTGATACGCGCGATTGAAGGCCCGCGTGTAGCTGTTGAAAAGCTTGCCGAATTGCCAGGATGGGTCCCATGGCTCAAAGACTTCCGAGGTCTGCGAGACCTCGGAAGTCTGGCGGAGGCGCCATAGGAATTGTTCTTCGTCGGTTTTGATACGGACGGCCACATGGAAGTGGTTGGGTAGGAGGCAGTAGGCGTAGGTGAACGCGACCGGTTCGATGTACGCGGCGTAGCGCTTGAGAAAATAGCGATAGTTCCGATCTTCGCGAAAAATGACTTCGCGATTGTTGCCGCGATGGTAGATGTGATAATAGCGACCGGGAAGCAAGCGAGCGTCTGCGGACATGGTGATCTCCATCTGCAAAGACATTCAAGGTCCGGCAGACCTTGAATGTCTGGGGTGTCTATGAGTTTAGTGCGAAACCCATCGCTCGTCCAGTTCCCCAAAGACCTCCGAGGTCTGCGAGACCTCGGAGGTCTTGCCAGCGCAGCGCATGAAAAAAGGCGGCGCTCAGGATGCGCCGCCTCAGATCGTTTAATTCAGCGAAAGCTCGGGTGTGGTTGGCCCTTCCACCACCTTTTCTTCAATCTCCAGTGCATCCCGATCCCCACCAGGGCGCCGCAGGGCCGCTGCTAACACCTGCTCGATGTCCTCCACCAGCACGAAGTTCAGATCCTGGCGGATGTCCTCGGGCAGGTCGTCCAGGTCGGCCTCATTGCGTTGGGGCAGGATGACCGTCTTCAGGCCCGCCCGATGCGCGGCCAGAATCTTCTGCTTGACGCCGCCGATGGGCAGCACCTGGCCTCGCAGGGTGATCTCGCCGGTCATGCCCACGTCCGCGCGAACCGGACGATTCGTGAGCAAACTGACCAAAGCCGTGACCATGGTCACGCCCGCGCTGGGACCGTCCTTGGGGATCGCGCCCGCGGGGACGTGGATGTGGAAGTTGTGGGATTCGAACACGTCGGGATCGATGCCCAGGGCCTCGGCGTTGGCCTGGATCCAACTGAAGGCAATCCGCACCGACTCCTCCATGACCTCGCCCAGCTGGCCGGTGATGATGAGGTTGCCCTTGCCCTTCATTTTGGTGGCCTCGACGAAGAGCACATCACCGCCCACGGGCGTCCAGGCCAGCCCCGTGGCCACACCCGGTTTCTCGGTGCGCAGGGCCGCGTCGAAGAAGTACTTGGGCTTGCCCAGGAATTCGCGCACCACCTCGGGCGTGATCTCCATACGTTCGACCTCGCCGGCCGCGATCTTCACCGCCACCTTGCGGCACACCGAGCCGATCTCCCGCTCCAGGTTGCGCACGCCCGCTTCGCGGGTGTAATCGCGGATGATGGTGCGAATGGCCTCATCGGTGAAGCTGATCTCATCCTTACGCAGGCCGTTCACCCGGCGCTGGCGGGGGATGAGATATCCGCGGGCGATGTGGAGCTTCTCGTGCTCGGTGTAGCCCTCCAGCTCGATGATTTCCATGCGGTCCCGCAAGGGCGCAGGAATGGTGTCCAGAGTATTGGCCGTGGTGATGAAGATGACGTCGCTGAGGTCGAAGTCCACGTCCAGGTAATGGTCGCGGAACGCGTAGTTCTGCTGCGGGTCCAGCACTTCCAGCAGAGCCGAGCTGGGATCGCCCCGCCAGTCCATACCGATCTTGTCGATCTCATCCAGCATGAACACGGGGTTGCGGGTGCCCACCCGCTTGATAGCCTGGATGATGCGGCCGGGCATGGCGCCGATGTAGGTGCGGCGATGCCCGCGAATCTCGGCCTCGTCGCGCATGCCGCCCAGGCTCATGCGGGTGAACTTGCGGCCCAGGGCCCGGGCGATGCTCTTGCCCAGGCTGGTTTTGCCTACGCCAGGCGGGCCCACGAAGCAGAGGATCGCGCCCATGGCCTCGTGGAGTTCGCCTTCATGGCCCTCAGGCTCCTCGATGCCACGCTCTTTGACGAGCTTGCGCACAGCCAGGAATTCCAGAATGCGGTCTTTGACCTTTTGCAAGTCGTAGTGGTCCTCATCCAACACCTGGCGCGCATGCTCGATATCAAGATTGTCCTCTGTGAGGGTATTCCAGGGTAACTCTAAAAGCCAATCCAAATAGGTTTTGATGACCGAATATTCGGCAGCCTGGGGAGGCATTTTTTCCATGCGCTTGAGTTCGCGCATCGCCTCTTTTTCGGCTTCCTCAGGGAGATTGGCTTCGGCGATTCGCCGTCGATACTCTTCGATCTCCGCTTCAGTTTCGTCAGCTTCGCCCAATTCTCGCCGAATGGCCTCTAGTTGCTGGCGCAGGTAGTAATCCCGCTGAGCTTTGCTCATTTCCTCAGAGGCTTCCTCGGCGATTTGTTTGCGCAGCGTCAACACCTCCTTCTCTCTGGTCAGGAATCGGACCAGAAGGCGCATTTTCTCATTGACGCTGTCGGCCTCCAGAATTTGCTGGGCCTCTTCCACTTCAAGAGGGGTATTCGAAGCAAGCAGATAAACCAGCTGGCGATTATCCTTGATCTGGCGTAAGAAAGAGCCGACGCCCTCGGGAAGATTGGGCAGCATCTCAGCCACGTCTTCGGCCAAGTCCAGCAAACTTTCACGCAATGCTTCCGCCTCGACCCCCTCCTCGGTGGTTTCTGGCGCAAGTTCGACTTTGGCCTTTAAATAGGGCTCTGTGCCTGTCCATTCGGTGATTTTCATGCGCTCCAGGCCCTGGGCGATGACTTGCAAAGAGCCATCATCGGTGCGCACAACTTTATGAATCAAAGCGATAACGCCCGTCTGATAGATTTCGTCAGGGCCGGGTAATTCGATTTGCGGATTTTTCATGGCCACCAAGCCGATGATGCGGGACCCGCGACTGGCCTCTTCGATGAGTTTGACCGAGCGGGGAA
>WFTO01000422.1 GCA_015485435.1 Anaerolineae bacterium
AAATCCCATTCCGCGGTGACCACGCCTTCGGCCTGGGCGCTGCCCAGTTCGGTCATCACGCCGGAGAATCGCGGGGTAAATTCGAGGGGAGCGAAAATGGCGCTACGTCCCAAGAATGGGGCGTCATCGACATTGTCGAACGGGTCGTTGCCGATCAAAAAACTGACGGAGCCATAGAGTTGGTTTTCCTGGCATCGGGCCAGAGCGGCTTGGCGTATTTTGTGATAGGTGGCGGGACGTTTGGTCGCCGCCAGGGTCAGTAGCATATCGGCCCCCTGGTACGCCAGGACGCGCGCGGGCTCTGGGTAGAGCGCTTCCGCACCAAAAAGAATGCCTATCCGCCCCACGGGTGAATCGATAGGGGCCCAGGTTTGCCCGGGATGGGCGAGTTCGAGGGTCGATGCATCGGGGATGACCTGCGCCTGGCGCCCGAGCAGGGCGCCATCGGGGCCGAACACAAAGGCGGCATGTTGCATCGCCTCCAGCTCGCTGTCATAGGCGTACAAACTGCCTGCGACCAGTGTCATCCCATATTGTTGTGCCAGTTCAGAAAAAACGCTCACATAGATGTCGTAAAGGGATTCGGGCATTTGCGCCAGGGTCATTTGCAGCGATTTTTTCAGATCAACTCGCATTACATTGGCCGCGCTGCCTGCCAACATGCCTTTTAACTTGGGAATAAGCCCCTTTTTGGGGGTGGCGGCCTCTTTAATCAGGGCGTTCCGCCATCCTGGCAACATCGGAATTCCCACAGCAAGACCACTGTATTCTGGAAAGACCGCCAGGGCGCTTCCCTTGATTTTTGCGATCCGCAAAAATCGATGATAATATGCCAGAAGCTCGTCGAGCGTCTTGGTTATGAGAAGCTTGTGCTGAATGACAGCAATGATTGGTTTATCCATAACGATAAGATCGGCGTGAGTCGTACGTAAAGTTTGGGAATGTGATGCGGCTTGGTGCTTGACTGTGAACGCCCGATGGTCATTGTAGCACATCCCCGTTTGGAAAGATAAGATAACATTCAGAAACAGCTTTCACTGTCAGGGTAGGCCGTGAAGCAATTTGTCCCAGTTTTTGCTATTGGGATATAATGAGTGCCAATATTGGCTTATGCTTTGGGAATGCATCACGTCTGTCAGATAGAAAGCCAATGATGTTGGCCACCGGTCTCCCCGATATTCTGAGCCAAGTTCCCCCATCACTTTCACTGCTTTGGGAGGTATAAGATGCAGAACCGCACCCATTTACATTCGCATATAACGCGCAGAAAGTTTGCGCTACTTGCTCTGACATCGGTGGTCATCCTGGCGCTGGCATTGACATGGACCTGGAATGTCCAGGCGGCGTCTGTGTCGGAAGATAGCGTTGGGGCGTCGTTAGGGTTTCAACAAACAGCCGATGGTTGTCTTGACGGCTATGTATATGGGGTTGTCAATGGCATGGATCTCGGTTTGGCCGGATGGAATGTGCATACTCAATTGCAAGATGGCACTGGCCCGATTTATGACACGACGACGAACGGCAACGGCTATTACCAGTTCAACAACCTGCCGCCAGGCAACTATAAAGTCTGGATTGACATTCCCTCGGGATGGGTGTTGTATTCTGGTATGACCAACCCGGTGGAAAACGTGAACGTTGTGTCCGCTTCGTGTTCAACGGTCATGTTTAAAGTGCAGCAGGGCGGCACGCCTACCCCAGGCACGCCCGAGCCGGCTACCCGCATTGACGGGTATGTATATCAAGAGGATTGCGATGGCGTGACCCCCTACGCTGGCGCTATGCTCGAAGTATGGTCCAGCTCCCTGCCCGACGCGCTCGATGCCAAACTGCAAGAACGCTATTCCGACGCTGGAGGTTATTTCAATTTCCACATCTTGCCCGATTATTTGGCCAACTATTTCCATCTGTTCCTGAAGGTTCCCTCCGACATGGAGGTGGTGAATACCATCGCGCCTGAAGGCGTCGTTGTCGGGCCCGATCACATCCGCTTTGATTTCCCCACCATTGAAGCCCTTTCCGGCAATCAATTCATTTTGCGTAAAAAGAACCTGGTCTGCGAAACCCCTACCCCCACGCCGACCGCGACCATTACTCCCACGCCGACTCCTTTCAAACTCTACTTGCCTATTATCCTCACCCGACCTCCCATGTGCGAAGTCGGCCACATCTATGTCAATGTGTGGGGCAAGGATTATTACATTCCCCTGCAAGATGTGCCTTATGTTTACACATTACGTCCTCTTCCGTGGACCAAACCAACTACCTTCTATTTGAAGGAATACTCAGGCTATGTGAAGTGGACCCAATATGATCCCTACTTCCATAAACAGATTGGCGGCTATGAGTTCACCTACCCTGGCGGCCATCCGGGCGCGGAATTCACCTTGTACGTGCGCACCGACTGCGGCGAAGTCGCGATCATGACCAATGTCGACGATCCTACCC
>WFTO01000423.1 GCA_015485435.1 Anaerolineae bacterium
CGGCAAAGAAATTCAAGCCAAACCGGGCGAACTTCTCACTGAAGCCGCGGCTCGAGCGGGCATTCACATCCCTGTGTTCTGCTCACATCCCAAACTCGATCCCCTGGGCGCATGTCGAATGTGTCTGGTCGAAATGGAGGGGCGTCGCGGCAAGATGTTGGTCACCGCCTGCACCACGCGCGTCAACGAAGGTGCGGTCTTCTATTATAATTCCGAACGGGCCAAGGATGCCCGTAAAGGGACTCTGGAAGTCATCCTAGCCAACCATCCCTTGGACTGTCCTATCTGCGACAAGGGTGGAGAATGTGACCTTCAGGACCAAGCGATGACCCATGGGCCCGGGAAATCCCATTACTGGGAAGACAAACGCCATAAGGCCAAAAACTATCCATTGAGCGACCTCATCCTCTTAGATCAAGAGCGGTGCATTCTTTGTTGGCGATGCATTCGCTATCTCGATGAGTGGGAGGACAAACCACAATTGGGGCTTTTTCACCGGGGAAGCGAATCCGTCATCGATAAATTCCCTGGGACCGAGCTGGACGCCTATTCGAGTGGCAATATCATCGACATGTGCCCGGTCGGTGCGCTTACCAATCGTCTCGCTCGCTTCCAATTCCGCCCCTGGGTGTTGGAACATACAGACTCCATTTGCACCCATTGTGGCATGGGTTGCAACTTACGTGTTGATACTCGCGACTTCCGCGTGCGTCGCCATGTGGCCCGTCTCAACGAGGCCGTCAATGATGAATGGATCTGCGACAAGGGACGTTTCGCCAATGGCTTCTTGTTCAGTGAACAGCGCTTGACCCAACCGCTTGTGCGCGTGAACGGCGAGCTACAGCCTGCAACCTGGGCTGACGCTCTGCAAAAAGTCGTCGACGGATTGAAGTCGGTCGCCAATAAAGAAGGCCCGGGAGCCATTGGCGGCATTGGTTCCGCCAAGCTTTCCAACGAAGCTAATTACCTACTGGGCAAATTCATGCGTGGGTTGATTGGCACCAATCATATCGATTATCGCGAAGGTTCTGCTTTGAAGGCGGAACGCCGAGGCATCCCCAGCCTGCAAGCAGCCCGACAAGCCGATCTCATTGTGATTATGGGCGCCGATCCCTCAGAAGAAATGCCCATCCTGGCCAACTTCCTCAAACGGGCCGCCAAACGTCGTGGTGCGCCAGTCATTGTCATTCATTCACGACGCATCGAGCTTGCCAATTATCCTGGCTTTTTCTTCAATCCCGCGCCTGGCGAAGAGCCGCCGCTGTTCGACGCTTTAACCAAGGCCGCCCTCCAACAACAGGGAAAACCCGTGCCCGATTGGTTGGCGGAGGCTCAGGTTTCAGAGGAAGTCCAACAAGCTGCCGAACTTCTGATCAACGCCCAAAATCCATTCATTGTCTACGGCACCGATTATGCCTGGGGCTATGGCTCGGCCAGCATCGTTCAAGCCCTGACCAACTGGATCGTTGCCGCCGGGCATGGCGATCGTTTGGGATTTCTACACGCACAGGCCAACGCCGTGGGCGCCGCGGATGTAGGCCTCCTTCCCGATCAACTTCCTGGGCATCGTTCTCTGGCCGATGCTACAGCCCGATCTGAACTGGAAGTCCTCTGGGGCGCTGAGATACCCACCCAACCAGGGCTTGGATACAGCGGTATGATTGCCTCCGCCCTGGGGCGCATCAAAGCCCTTTACATCATGGGTGCTGATCCCGTCGGTGAAAAACCGAGCTATCGAGAAAAACTGGAGGCTCTTGATTTTCTGGTTGTGCAGGACATGTTCCTGACCGACACCGCCAAATTGGCCGATGTCGTCCTCCCTGCTGCTTCATACATCGAAAGCAATGGCACCTTTACCAATACAGAGCGCCGCATCCAACTAGCGCTACAAGCAGCCCGATCTGTAGGCGACTCCTTGCCCGACTGGTCCATCATCATGCATCTCGCCCGACGCTACGCCCCCGAAAAGGCGGACTTCTGGCGCACTACTTCGGCATCGGCCGTCTTTCAGGAGATCACGCGGGCTGTACCGCAGTACGCCCATTTGCGATGGGATGAACTTGGCGATGAGGGTAAACAGTGGCCCTGGGAAGCCCTTAAAAGCCACCATTCATTGGCACCATACGCCGCACTCGAACCCGCTCCACTGGAGAAACCATTCACTATGCGTTTATTGGTGGGCAATCTTCTCTGGGATGACGGCAATGTCTTTGCGGCCACCCCGCAAATGTCGGAGCTGGGCCATAAAGCTGCCTGGCTACACCCGGCTGATGCTGACGCTCTCAATCTGAATGAAGGCGACACCATTGCGGTCCGTTCTCGAGAAGCAACTTTAGAGCTGCCTTTGCACATCTCCTCGCGCATCAAACCTGGGTGCATCTTTGTGCCCTTCTCCCTGAAAGAGGCTCCCGTTGGGGAACTCTTCGATGAATTTGGCCCGCGTACGACCGTGGCCGTTTATCGAGTCTAATCCCACAGTCGCACCGATTTTCTGTCCATCATCTCTGCGCTCCTTCCAACATCATCCCTTCTTCTAATCAAGCCGATGATCGCCACCATAATCGTCATCCTCATCAAAATCCTTGTGCTGCTGTTGATCCTGCTGACAGGATTTGCGTATCTCACGTACATGGAACGTAAACTCCTTGGGCGATTCCATGTGCGTTTGGGACCGAATCGCGCGGGGCCATTTGGTCTGTTACAGCCTATAGCCGATGCAGTCAAAGCCATCTTCAAAGAAGAAGTGGTGCCAGGCCATATCAAGGACAAATTCATTTATCTGCTGGCGCCGGTCTTGACCATGATCACTCCCCTCATCGCCTTCGCTGTTATTCCCATCGCCCCAGATCTGACCATCAATGGCTACACAGCGCACTTTTATATTGCCGATGTAAATATCGCTATTTTGTACATCGTGGCTGTGACCAGTTTCGCGGCGTATGGTGTCATCCTGGGGGGATGGAGCAGCAACAACAATTACGGATTGTTGGGCGCGCTGCGCACCGCCTCGCAAATGATCAGCTATGAGCTGCCCATGGGGATACTGATCGTCTCCATTGTGCTGGCCTCCAACATCAACGCGGGCGAGGGCACCATGAGCCTGGTAGAGATCATCGAACGACCGCGGCCCTGGTGGCTTTGGCTATGGCTCTTCATTGCATTTATCCCCTTCTTTATTACCATGCTGGCTGAAAACAACCGCAGCCCCTTCGACCTGCCTGAGACCGAAAACGAATTGATTGCCGGTTATCAGATCGAATATGGCGGCATGAAATTCGCCATGTACATGATGGGCGAATATCTGAGCATGATTGTTTCCAGTGCCGTCATGGTGACGATCTTCTTCGGCGGTTGGAAAGGCCCTCTGGTGGTCCCAGGCACCTGGCATGGTGTGCTGTTGGGATTCGGTTGGTTTGTTTTGAAAGTCATCGCCATTCTGTTCATCTACATCTGGGTTCGCGCCAGCGTTCCCCGCATTCGCTACGATCAACTCCTTGCATTTAACTGGAAAGTGCTGTTTCCTTTGTCGTTGGTTTACATGGCCATTACAGCGGTCATGGTGGCGGTCGCCTGAGCGACGAACCTGCCCCTTCTATGATGTTGGAGGAACAATCTCTCCGGTATTTCCGCATCTCACCTTCAACCACAATCCACAATCTTGAATCGTGAACTTATGAGCATAAAAGATCTTGTCCAAGGCGCGGAATACATTGCCAAATCCATGGGCGTCACCCTGAAAACGTTGGTGACAGAAGCCCCCAACACGGTAGAATACCCTGACGAACCCGTGGCCATCTATCCACGATTTCGCGGTCGTCATGAACTGCGGCGCTATGAAGATGGCATGGAGCGCTGTATCGGTTGTGCGTTATGCGAGGCGGCTTGCCCCACCGGTGCGATTTACGTTCTGGCAGCGGAAAACGACCCCGAAAACCCGGTATCACCTGGCGAGCGCTACGCACAAGTGTACGAAATCAACCTCATGCGGTGCATTTTCTGCGGCGACTGTCAACGCGCCTGCCCGACCGAGGCCATTGTTCTGGGGCATAACTTCGAGTTGGCCCAATACGAACGTGTGGAGCTTATCCTCGATAAAGAAGCGCTGCTCAATCCTCCAACCCCTAACGTCGTGATTCGCCCGGACGCTTGAAACCTGATCCTCTGGTCTGCTCAATGAAGGACAGTACAGCTACTCACCATTCCCCATCTCACGTTATCTGAAATCATGAGCTTGATTCCCTTCGCTATCCTCGCCCTCCTGGCCTTGCTCAGCGCCCTCGGCGTTATCCTGAGCAAGAATGCGGTTTACAGCGCGTTGTGGTTATTGGCCCACTTTTTGATCATTGCCCTTATGTACTTTGCGCTATCCGCCCAGTTTTTGGGTATCGTGCAGGTCATTGTGTACGCGGGCGCGATCGTGGTGCTGTTCCTCTTTGTCATTATGCTCATTGGTGGAACAATCACCCCGATCAAACATGAAAGCAGACCATACGCCCGAATCGCGGCCACGATATTCGGGGCCATTTTCTTGCTGGGCTTGCTTTTTGCTGTGGCGCAGGGTGTTACGAACCTGCCAGCGCCCCAGGGAGCGCCCGATGCCGGTAGTGTTCAGGCTGTGGGCGGTCCCTTGTACACCACGTATCTCCTTCCCTTCGAGTTGGCCTCTGTGTTATTGCTAATCGGCATGCTCGGAGGCATCGTCCTCGCATTGAAAGAAAGAAAACGCCTGTAAGACATGTTGTACGTCTTCAACGGGAAGCTTCATCCCCGCGCGATGTAGTTGCAATCCAGATTGTTTTACTCAACGATCTCAGATTATGATTCCAACCACCTATATCCTCCTTTTGTCGGCTATTATCTTCACCATTGGCGCTGTCGGCGTTTTGGTTCGCCGTAATGCCCTCATCATCTTTATGAGCATCGAGATGATGCTGAACAGCGTCAATCTCACCCTGGTGGCCCTTGCCAACCAGTGGGGGAATCTCGCTGGTCAGATATTTGTATTCATTGTGATTGCCGTCGCCGCGGTCGAGGTCGCGGTGGGCCTGGCCATCATCATGGCCATTGTACGACACAAAGACACTACCAACATCGACGAAGTTCATTTGCTGAAAGGGTAACGCCCATGCTTTCATTTGCCTGGATCATCCTGGTTTTCCCTGCCCTGGGTTTGCTGATCAATCTGGCGTTTGGCAAACGCATCGGCAAGCCATTTATTGCACTCGTTGCCGGCAGTGCGGTGTTTGCATCCTTCATCACCGCGATTGGGTTGGCCGCAAGCTTGTTGGCTTTGCCAGCCGATGCTCGTTCTGTGACGGTTCCCATGTGGTCTTGGATTCACATCGGGAATTTTCAAGTGGATTTTGCCTTGCTTATTGATCCCCTCTCTGTGGTCATGGCACTGGTGGTGACTGGTGTGGGGTTCATCATCCACTGGTATGCCGCCACCTACATGCTGGTTGATGATCATCATCGGGAATTGAGCCTGCGTATGTATGGGCGATTCTTCATCTATTTGAACTTTTTCATCCTGATGATGTTGACTCTGGTGCTTGCAAATAATTATCTCCAGCTTTATGTAGGATGGGAGGGCGTCGGCGTGGCTTCGTATCTGCTGATCGGTTTCTGGTACTATAAGCCTTCTGCGGCAAATGCCGGGAAGAAAGCATTTATTGTGAACCGCATTGGCGATTTCGGTCTGGCATTAGCCATAATGTGGCTCTTTTTCCTCTTCGGCAAAGAAGCAGGCAGCCTAGTATTTCAGGATATCTTTGCCGCATTAGAGGGCGCGGGCAGCGCCACCATTGCAGCATTGACTGGCGTCACGTTGCTGTTGTTGTTAGCGGCCACTGGCAAATCGGCGCAAATTCCCCTCTTCGTTTGGCTTCCCGACGCCATGGAAGGCCCGACTCCCGTCTCTGCGCTCATACACGCTGCCACCATGGTCACTGCTGGCGTCTATATGATCGCTCGTTCTCATCCTTTGTTTGAACTTTCACCGACCACCATGACTGTTGTGGCCTGGATCGGCGCACTTACCGCCTTGATGGCCGCCTCGATCGCCATCGTCCAGACCGATTTGAAGCGAATTTTGGCGTATTCGACAATTTCTCAGCTTGGTTACATGTTCCTTGGCGTTGGCGTCGGTGCATACGCCGCGGGCATCTTCCATTTGATGACCCATGCATTCTTCAAGGCGCTGTTGTTTTTGACCGCAGGTTCTGTCATGCATGCTATGCATGGCGAACTTAACATCGACTTGATGGGAGGTTTGAAGAAAAGGATGCCCAAAACCTATTGGCAATTCTTGGCGGGCGCGGCGGCGCTAGCTGGATTTCCACTGCTGGCGGGTTTTTGGTCGAAAGATGCGATTTTGTATGAAGCCTTTCTCAAGTCACCTGCTTTGTGGGCTGTAGGAATCTTTACCGCTTTGCTCACAGCCTTTTATAGTTTCCGAGCGGTTTATCGCGCCTTTCATGGTGAACCACGCAGCGAACATGCCCAACACGCCCACGAACAATCGGCAGGCATGACTTTTCCGTTGTGGTTTCTGGTGATTGGCGCGCTATTTGCCGGTTTATTGGGATTGCCCGCCATTTTTGGAGAACACGTCAATGTATTAGGCGGTTGGCTCGAGCCGGTCTTTGCCGACATTAAAGAGACCCATCATGGCAGCGAAAGCTTGGAGCTGACCCTTTTCCTCGTGTCCAGCGTCATTGCCCTGATTGGCATCTTTCTCGCTTATGCTCGCTACATCAAGCGTTGGGGATGGGCGACTGCCCTACAGAAAGCATTATCGCCGCTACAAAAGCCCCTTGAGCATAAATATTGGGTGGATGAGCTGTACATGGCCGTCATCGTAGAGCCTTTGCGTCGATTGGCCTCCTGGTTTTATCGCGTGGGCGATGGCCGCTTCATCGAAGGCGTCGTTAATGGCGTCGGCTCTTACACCGTACGCGCTGGCGCATATGTCGCTCGCATGCAATCAGGTCTGCTGGGCATGTATGCCCTATCTTTCTTCATCGGCGCTGCGCTTATCCTCCTGTATTTCATTCTCGTTGGCTGACAAGTTCATTGATCATCGCAATAGACAATCCAAAATCTTCGAATCCACTTTCCAGAACACATTCTAGTCAGAGCCACCATACCCTCCAATGGAAAACTTTGCATCCTTCCCGCTCTTATCCCTGATCATTTGGCTGCCGACATTGGGCGCGCTGCTGGTTTTGGCGTGCCAAAATGAGAAGCGGATTAAGATCATTGCATTGGTGACGACGCTTCTCGATTTCCTGGTCTCATTATGGCTTTTGGTTGGCTGGGTGAATGACGGCAGTATGCAATTCCAGGAGAACATCGCCTGGATACCCAGTTTGAATATCCATTATCACCTTGGCGTCGATGGGATCAGTCTGTTTTTGGTGTTATTAACCACCCTGCTGGGGCCCATTGTCGTATTATTTTCCTGGGAAAACGTGAAAGATCACCTCAAGGCCTTCATGTTCCTGTTGCTGGTACAGCAGACGGGTATGTTGGGGGTGTTCCTGTCCCTGGATCTGGTGGTTTTCTTCATTTTCTGGGAATTCACATTGATTCCTATGTACTTTCTTATTGGTCGTTGGGGCGGAAAAAATCGTGTTTATGCTGCGGTGAAATTTTTCCTTTACACCATGGCGGGTTCTGCCCTGATGTTGGTGGTTATTTTGATGCTTTACTGGCAAGGCGGCAGTTTCGATTGGATGGAATTACAGAAAGCGCCCATGTCTACCCAATTCCAAACGTGGGCATTTCTGGCGTTCGCTCTGGCGTTCGCCATCAAAATCCCGCTCTTTCCATTCCATACCTGGTTACCAGACGCCCATGTGCAGGCTCCCACGGCCGGCTCCGTCATCCTGGCCGGCGTGCTCCTGAAAATGGGGTCTTATGGTTTCATACGTTTCAACCTTCCTCTCTTTCCAGAAGCAACGCAATTGTACGCCCCACTATTGGCAACGCTCGCATTGATCGGAATCATCTACGGAGCGTTGGTCGCCCTGGTGCAGAAAGATGTTAAATCGTTGGTGGCTTACAGCTCCATCGCCCATTTGGGATTCGTCATGCTTGGCGTGGCAAGCTTGACGCAACAGGGACTGTCTGGGGCCGTGTTGCAAGGCGTTAACCATGGTCTGGCCACTGGCGCCCTCTTTTTGATGGTAGGCATGGTGTATGACCGTCGTCATACTCGGCTCTTTTCAGAATATGGCGGCCTGTGGAAGCAGATTCCCGTATGGAGCGCGTTTTTTATTATCGTGGTCATGGCGTCGGTGGGATTGCCCGGTCTGAACGGTTTTGTCGGCGAGTTTTCGATTTTGGTCGGCGCTTTTCAGGCCAATCCATGGTGGGCGGCGATTGCCACGTTGGGCGTGATTTTGGCGGCCTGGTACTTGCTCACCGCGGTGCGAAACATGATTCAGGGTCCCCTTGATGAAGAGAAAAACGGTCATCTGGCAGATTTAAACTGGCGAGAAATTGCGGTGCTCGTTCCCCTGGTTGCGCTCTTTTTCATCATCGGTCTCTATCCAAACTTCTTCCTGGATAAGATCAATCCAGCGGTGGAAGTCCTGTTACAGACGGTTCAAGCTTCTCCGCCGCCCTTCTAATCATCCTGCTGACATGCCTTTTCATACAGGCCAAATTCCTCAGCCTATTCTCCACTTCTTCATCCATTCGCGATCATTGATGACATCCGATCCTAAACGATGACAATTCCGCATATCAATCTCTTCCCTCTTCTTCCCGAAATCATCATCATTGGCGTGGCGTTGATGCTTTTGGTCATTGATATGATGACCCGCTTCAGTGATGCGCGTTCGCAGGGTTCACTCATGGCTGGCGTGGCGCTGGCTGGCATTCTTGCCGCTGCCGGGATGACGGCTTATGGCATCGGCAGCGGCGACATCCCCGTGGCTGGCGTTGTTCTCGTGGATGATCTTTCACGTTATCTGAATTTGGCGGTGCTACTCGCCGCTGGCCTAAGCGTGCTTATGGCCTGGGCGTACGTGCCCCAATTCAGTCGAGAAACCAGCTCCTTTTACGCTTTGATCCTGCTGGCTCTGGCCGGAATGATGTTCATGGGCAAATCGGTGGAGCTTATCACCATGTTCGTCAGCCTGGAGATTCTCTCTGTGGCGCTTTATATCCTTACAGGATTCAATCGGCATCAACTTGCCAGTGCAGAGGGGGCGCTCAAATATTTCTTGCTTGGTGCGTTTTCCTCTGGCTTTTTCCTTTATGGTATGGCGTTGCTGTATGCAGATACTGGTAGCACCCTGTTGGCCGACATTGCCGCCGCCAGCACAGGAGGTTTTTTGGCGCTTACGGGCCTGGCTTTATTGTTAATTGGCTTTTTCTTTAAACTGGCGGGCGTGCCCTTCCATATGTGGGCGCCAGACGCTTATCAAGGCGCTCCCACACCGGTCACGGCATTTATGTCGGTGGCGACGAAAGCCGCCGCTTTTATCGCTCTCTTCCGCATCCTGGCGGCCTTGCCCAACGTTTCACCCGAAATCTGGGCGGGTGTGATTGCAGTGGTTGCGATCATCACCATGACATGGGGGAATTTTGCCGCCTTACGCCAAACCAGCATCAAACGCATGCTGGCTTACAGCTCCATTGCCCATGCTGGGTACATGATGACAGGACTCGTCGCGGGCGTTGATGCGTTGAATGCCATTTTGTACTATCTGTTTGCCTACGCCTTCA
>WFTO01000424.1 GCA_015485435.1 Anaerolineae bacterium
AGAAACCCCTGTAGAAGTCGACTTTTTACAAGTAGAAAAATCGTAAATCAGGATTGAAGATGAGTGATGGCGGCAAAACGCATTGCGGATTGAAGTTTCTTGCCATCATTCAGCCTTCATCATGAATCTTTAACACCTGGAGCAATCATGGCCAAGAAAGTCAAAGCCGTAATCACCCTACAATTGCCTGCTGGCAAAGCCACCCCCGCCCCCCCTGTGGGCCCAGCCTTGGGGCAGCATGGCATCAATATTGTGGGCTTTTGTAAAGAATACAATGCCCGCACCAGCACCATGATGGGGAACATCGTTCCCGCCCAAATCACCGTCTATACCGACGGTTCCTTCACCTTCATCACAAAGACGCCTCCCGCCTCCGACCTGCTCAAGAAGGCTGCTGGCGTGGACAAGGGCGCAGGTAATCCTCTGCGTGACAAAGTAGGCACTGTGACAAAGTCGCAGATTCGCGAGATTGCAGAAACCAAGATGAAGGACCTGAATGCCGTCGATATTGAGGGCGCTATGCGCCAGATCGAAGGCACCGCCCGCAGTATGGGTATTGAGGTCGTCGAAGGTTAAATTCGGACCGAATTCGTAAGTTTTGTGGCCTGAACATCGTTCGATGAAGCAGGCCACTCCATCATTCATACATCTATCAATCATTGTGGCAGGGTGTTGCAAAATGCACCCGCTATGACCACGGAGGTTCACATGCCAAAACACGGAAAAAACTATCGCATCGTTGCTTCACAATTAGAAGACCGTCCCTACTCGCCCGATGAAGCGCTTGCTTTCTTCAAAGAGCATCCCACCGCCCGTTTTGACGAAACCATGGAATTGCATCTGCGTCTGGGCGTGGATCCTCGTCATGCGGATCAGATGGTGCGTGGCGTGGTAGTGCTGCCGCGTGGCACTGGCAAACAGACCCGCATTCTGGTATTTGCCGATGGCGAAGCCGCCCGTATCGCCGAAGAAGCCGGCGCCGATTACGTGGGGTTGGATGATTTGATCCAGAAGATCCAGGGTGGTTGGCTGGACTTCGACATGGCGATTGCCGTGCCGCAGGTCATGAGCAAAGTCGGTCGTTTGGGCCGCATCTTGGGGCCGCGTGGACTCATGCCCAGCCCCAAAGCGGGCACCATTGTCCAACCCAATGAGCTAAAGCGGGTTATTGATGAGGCCCGTAAAGGTCGTGTCAGCTATCGCGTCGACCGCACCGGGAATCTCCACATTCCCTTTGGAAAGCGTAGTTTTGAATTGGATGCGCTTCTGGAAAATCTGGCCGCGGTGATCGATTCGGTCATGCGTAATCGGCCAGCTTCCGCCAAGGGCGCGTACATCCGCAAGGCCGTCATTGCTCCCACCATGGGCCCCGGCGCCAAGATCGACATCCCTTCGTTGATCGCTCTCAGGACGAAATACGCGTAATCACTACCCAATTCTTTCACAAACAAAAAGCCTTCTCGTCGAAGACAGCAGGCGTCTCATACGAGACTTAATCTCCTGCCGAGGCGAAGCTAAAAACCAGGATGCGTTTATCCTGCCTTTTATGCCTTCGCGTCGGCTGATGCGAAGGCTTTTTTGTGATATTTTGTGGGTGAATGTACTGCCATTCACCGAAAAAAATCTAGGCAAAGGAGGTGATATCACTTGCCAATCACAAGAGCTCGTAAAGCGGAATTGATCGAATCCTATATGGAGATGATCGAGAAGAGCCACGCGGTGGTGTTAGGGCGCTATGTGGGCCTTACCGTGCAGGAAATGGAGTCCCTGCGTCGGGGCCTGCGAGAAGCAGACGCCCGTATCGTCGTGGCGAAGAAGACGTTGATGAAGCGCGCCCTTCAGGAGTTGGATCGTCCCATTCCGGAGGAGGCTTTCGATGGTCCTATCGGCTTTGTCTTCCTGGGTGAAGACATCGGCGCAGGCGCAAAAGCCTTGAAGGCCTTTATCAAGGAGGTCGGCAAAGATCGATTTGCGATTACTGGCGGCATCTTGGGCGATACAGTCCTGGACGCAGCTGCTGCGGCCTCCTTGGCTGACCTGCCCACCAAGGATGTGATGCGCGCATCGCTCATCAGCGCAATCGTCGCCCCTATGACATCGCTGCTTGCGGCCATCTCGGCGCCACAGCGCGATATCGTGGGCATTCTCCAGGCCCGCATCGACAAAGAAGGCGGCGAGGCCGAAGCGGCCTGAACCTACTCTCATCTTTCAACCATCCACTGAACCACAACTTAACCTACATAAAAGGAGTACCAAACCATGGCTGATCTGGAAAAACTGTACGAAGAGCTTAGCTCTCTGACCTTGCTTGAAGCTGCTGAGCTGAAGAAAATGCTCGAGGAGCGTTGGGGCGTGACCGCTGCTGCTCCCATAGCTGTTGCCGGCATGATGGCTGGCGGCGCTGCTGCCGAAGAAGAGAAAGAGGAAAAGACCGAATTCGATGTGGTCCTGAAGGACCATGGTCCCAAGAAGATTCAGGTTATCAAGGCGGTGCGCGCCCTCACCAACCTGGGCCTCAAAGAGGCCAAGGCTGTGGTCGAGGACACCCCTTCCGTCATCCTCGAAGCTGTCAGCAAAGAGGTGGCCGAAGAGGCCAAGCAGAAGCTGGAAGCCGAAGGTGCAGTCGTCGAGATCAAGTAAGACCCCGACCTTGTATCAAAAGCTCCCCGTTCTGGTATCAGGCGGGGAGCTTTTTCGTTATGGCTGGTCGTACCACTCGGTCAGGACCAATGGGAGCCAGGGGGCGGTGGCTTCCGAGGGTGGAAAAACACAATGAAGTCCTCGGATGAAGATTTGGTTCTATCGGCAAAGGTGTTGGATACTGTTGGCGCGCCAAATGTTGTAAGAACCGATCGTGCATGTCTTCTTCGCGTTTTTGCACAGGTCGAAAAAACTACTTCTCCTTGATTCAAGCCGTGTTCCGTCCGATTTCGGAGTGACGTCATGTCCAATAACCAACAATCCACGTATGATCTTCAATCTGTCAGCCTGCCTTACCTTTCGGGTGCACCCCTCAAATGGTTTGCTTCGATGTTGGAAAGTCCGATTCGGGGTTTGTTTTTGCCCAATTTACTCAAACAGGCCGGTGTCACCTGGTTACGTACGCAGACTTTCGACGAATGGCCTACTTTCGAGCCCAACTGGCCTGCGGTCAGCCCCGCCCAAGCCGAATTCACCATGCCCTTTGCTCTGTGGCCCGAAAAGCCTGCGCATAAGCCGACTGGTTGGCGCTTTCCCTCCGCGTTCGACTATGTCCATGCTTATCGGCAGGGGCGAATCGATCCCGTTCAGGTGGCCGAATCGCTTCTCGCGGCCATCGATGCCTCCGACGCCCAAGATCCGCCCCTGCGTGCTTTCATCGAAATCGATCGAGAAGAGGTCATGCGTCAGGCCCATGCTTCTGCCCAGAGATGGAAAGAGGGGACACCTCGAAGTTTGCTGGATGGCGTGCCAGTAGCTGTCAAGGATGAACTGGATATGAAACCCTATCCGACTCATATGGGCACCACCTTTTTAGGCAAGGGTCCGGTCGAGGAGGATGCCATTGCTGTGGCTCGCATGCGTCGGGCGGGTGCATTGCTGGTAGGGAAGACGAACATGCATGAGATCGGCATTGGCGTCACGGGCTTCAATCCCCATTATGGTACGCCCCGCAATCCCTACCACCCGAGCCATTATACAGGAGGAAGCTCGAGTGGATCCGCCGCGGCAGTGGCTGCCGGGCTGGTTCCGATTGCACTGGGCGCGGATGGCGGCGGCTCCATTCGCATTCCCTCAGCCTTTTGCGGCGTTTACGGTCTCAAACCTACCTATGGCCGGGTGCCAGAATCGGGATCATTCGCTTTGGATTTCTCTGTTGCTCATGTGGGGCCCATAGCTGTCACCACGAGCGACTTGGTGTTGGCCTATGCCGCCATAGCTGGCCCTCATCCCCACGATCGCCTCAGCACGCAGCAAGAACCTCCCACACTGGAAGGTTGGAACCGCACCGATCTCAGTGATATGACCTTAGGGGTGTTTTGGCCCTGGTTCCGTCACGCTACACCTGAGGTGGTCGCGGCCAACGAGGTCATGCTGGAGACGTTTCAGCAGTTGGGCGCGCAGGTGAAGGCGATCGAAGTTCCCGATCTCGAAGCGGCCCGCGTTGCGCACGTCATTACCATTACCACCGAGATGAATCAGGCATTGGATCCTTATTACGGTGCGCATCGCAAGGATCTGGGCCTGGATGTTCGCGTCAGCCTGGCGCTCTCTCGCGCGTTTCATGCCCGGGATTTCCTTATGGCTCAGCGGGTACGCACGCGCCTCATCGCGCATTTTCAGGCTGCATTCGAGCAGGTGGATGCCATTCTCACTCCGGCGACGGGGTTGCCTGCCCCGCCCATTCCCACGACTGCCCTGCCTGACGGTGATTCCGACCTGACGACACTGACCGAGATCATGCGATATGCACCCTTTGCCAATTTATCAGGACATCCGGCCATTAGCTTCCCTGTGGGTTACACAGAGAAAGGTTTACCCATTGGCATGCAGGCCATCGCACGCTATTGGGATGAAGTGACCTTGTTCCGCCTGGCACTGGCCGCGGAACGCACGCTGGCACGCCGCGAGCCGCAAGTCTTCTTTGCTCCGCCAGTTGGATGACAGTTTCGTGTTGGACGCGCTGGTTGCTTAAAATGCCATATTGCAGCATGATACAGAAGGACTGCGGTGCGGCCTATGCACCTGACATCCATCATTCGCACTGTCTGCAGGCAGCACAACCAACAAAAACCCTGTCCCCATGCGGCGTGTTTATCGTGGAATCAATAGCTAGGCAAGCAACGAAAATGCACAAATGATCGTATGCGATCTTTACCACGATAAATCAATGGAAAATGGATACTGTTATGGCACTTCCAAACCCTGGAATTTATCGAGAGCGATACAGGCCTGAAACAACTATCTCTGTTGTCATCTTTGCCTAACCCGCGTGCAGCGGACTGGCTGCGCCTGCGTTCGCCCGCAGCTCGCTTAGTTTCGCCAGCCACTGAGCTACACGTTAAACGCAGCGAAGGGAGGCCCGTTATCATGGATACGAATCTCGTTTTGTTCATTGCATCGGTTTTTTTAGGGTTGGTTTTCATAGGGGTGGCCATTCCTCTTATCCAGAAAAGGATTCCCCCGAACCAGTTCTATGGCTTGCGTATTCCTGCCACAGTTGCCGATGAAACGGTGTGGTATGAAGCAAATGCACGGGCAGGCAAAGATCTGTTGAGGTTGGGACTACTTCTAATGGTCGTTGGAGTTGGTCTTTACTTTGCGAAAGTGCCGCTATGGCTCAAGGTAATGGTTTGGTTCGTTGTGGTTGAAGCTGGTCTGATAGGTATGCTGGTTCGTAATTGGCGTTTTGCCAACCGATCGTTCAAGGTGCAACAAAGACGAGATGAAGAAAGCGCCTAGCACCCCGTCGCTGCAACCGTCCCGTCACTGCAGGGGTTCGGGCGTGTGTGGGCCGGAGCTGAAGAAGCCATCGCGCCTGATCGGCGAGAACGTGGTCGCGATTTGCAAGCCAGATAGCGGGTTGGCCATGATGGTTTCGTTATCGCCGCCGCTGAGCCACACATTCGACATCAAGGAAACCCACAATGGCAACTGATCAGCAAATTATTCAAACTAGTAAAACCAAAACGTTGTTACTTGTTGTTGGTTCGATCGGCTTCGTAGCACTTGGAGCATGGTTCTTATCCCTAGATCCAACTGAAATAGAGTCAAAGTGCTGTTTCAATAACTCATTTTTCTTGTACGCAGTAGGTATCGCCTCGGTAGGTTTTTTCGGTCTATGCGCTATTGCAGCTATCTGGCGGCTATTTTCATCTAAGCCTGGCCTAATCGTTAATTCCAAAGGCATCGAACTGTTTGCAATTGGGCCAAGTACGTTTATCCCATGGCCAGATGTTTCAGGTTTTTCAAAAGTTGAGGTACAAGGTCAAAAACTGTTGGTGGTTCACTTGCACAACCCTCAAAAATATATGGAAACTGGCGGGAAATTTCGCCGTAGCATGGCAGCTGCGAGTTATAAAATGATTGGCAGCCCTATATCCATCTCTTCAAACTCTCTGGCAATAAGCTTCGAGGGGTTGTATGAACTTTGCGAAACATACTTTCAGCGTTATGCAAATGGCGCCGAACAACCGCTTTTTCAGTGACGCGAGCCATTCCCCAATGCATTTACCTGATCCGCCTTCGGTAGGGGGTAAACGACGCGAAATTGCCACCGTGCTTTTGTGATAGTTTTCGAATTGCCTGAGATGGCG
This sequence comes from Anaerolineae bacterium, assembly GCA_015485435.1. Classification (GTDB taxonomy): domain Bacteria; phylum Chloroflexota; class Anaerolineae; order J102; family J102; genus M2005. Next base: position 6,297 of record WFTO01000424.1, read on the forward strand.
AGTGGGTGATGCCCACATAAGCGAGTATGGATGCGGTTGGTGAGGAAGGTCGCAGGTGGCCCGAACCACCTCGTTGCCCGAGGGGCGAATTCTGTCGCTTGTGGGACGAGGGTGAACCTCGGAGGAGAGGGGCAAAAGCCCTTCGCGACGGCCTAACCATCATGCGACTCACCCCCACCCGTGACTCCTGCATTTATTCTCGACAGGCGATGTCGATACCTCATTTGCTTTGAGGTCATACGAGTGATAACATGTAGCCTGAGATGCCCGTGGGCCTGGGAGTTTTGGCTTCGGGCGCGGGCGATGGCTCATCCTCACCGACATGCTCAACTCCATCGATACTAACATTTGCGTTCATGCGGACGACGTCGTATCGTCGCTGCTGCTGAACCAAACGTAAGGTGCCCCATAAGCATTTTGTAATGTCAAACCGAAAAAGAAGAACACAGATCGCACAAGAGACAATCAGTATCATCAAGCAGGGCTGATATCTGACGCCTGACGGGCAGCAAGTTACCATCTCCCGATTATTACGCCACGCTTGCGAGAACTCTGTGCTCTATCCTCCTCAGGCCTTTAAAGAAGTGTTCGCGCTGCGCGATCGAATTCTCCAAAGTGGCCCAAAGCACGCGTCGACCGAATTTGAAATTGTCAATTCAACCACCTTGGCCGCTGCAAAGCGACTTCTCGATGGCCAGCAGGCAGCCGATGTGCTTTGCTTAAATTTCGCGTCAGCCAAGAACCCTGGCGGCGGCTTCTTGAAGGGAAGTCAGGCGCAAGAAGAAAGCCTGGCGCGTGCGTCGGGGCTGTTTCCCTGTATTGCACAGATGAAGGAAATGTACGACGCTAACCGGCGATTCGGTTCATGTCTTTACACGGACCACATGATCTACTCACCCAACGTCCCTGTCTTTCGAGATGATGCCGACGACCTGCTTCGCAAGCCATATTGTGTCTCGATCATTACCGCCCCGGCCGTCAACGCAGGAGCGGTCCGACGCAATGAAAAGCACAATGTGTCGAAAATTGAACCCACCATGCTCGGTCGGATCGAAAAAGTACTCTCCCTGGCCGTCATTCACCGTCATGATACGCTGGTCTTGGGGGCATGGGGTTGTGGTGTTTTCAGAAATGATCCTGCTGATGTGGCTCGTTGGTTTTATACCCATCTGGTCGAAAACAAGGTGTTTCGAGGTTGCTTCAAAACGGTGGTGTTCGCGATACTTGACAATACAAGGGACCATCGTTTCCTGCAACCCTTTGTCCACGCCTTTCCCAGAGGCATCGTTGGCGCCTAATCCCCACGACTGCTGAGATTTACGTTGGGAGAGGGATGAAAGAAACCGAATTGTGTCTGGGGTGCTGTCTTGTCGTTGCATCACGCGCCTGGCGCGACAATCCTTGCCTCCTATGGCGACACGGTTTCTTTATATGGGGCTGGGGGGGCGGTCAGTGCCTTCGGGGATACAATACTCTCGTGTAGTCACCAAGGGTGCAAAGGAAAATAGTGATCATTGATCTCGCGGGCGCTGGCCTGAAAGGCAAGTTTACGTACTGCCCATCAAGCGTGATGCCGTGGGGCATTCCTTTACGAAGTGCGTTTGGTGAATACGTGGAATGTGATCTGACACTCGCTACCTTGCTCCTGCACAAAACGGAACAACTCGATGAACGCACCAAGGTACGTGCAGACAATCTGCCTGTGTCATCCCTCTGCTCTCAAAAGAGCTGGCATTGGTCCTTTTAACTCCATGCAGCCACGCGCGAACCGACACGCATTTGGGCAGGACAACTTTGCCATACCATTGTCGTTGCTTACGCATCCAAATCGTATCTCTCAATACTATTCGAATGTGTTGTTCTGTAAGCGCATGAATGTTCCATCATGAAGTACCCGAAGCCCATGTATCGCCCTTGAGCCTACGCCCTCACAGGTCAATAGATAACCACGGTCTTTCGACACAATATCGTTCGGGCGGAGAACAGGTGCGCGTGGCAAAGAAACCTGCGAGGCATAATGGAAGATCAATTTGTGTAGGACGCATCGATCTTGATGTCCTGATGTGTCGAAGCTGGTTTCGTTCAGGAACGTCGATCTCCACCTACTCTGTCCGCCGACGTCTTCCTCCGCGACGTCGTTCCCGACGCTCGCGCCGGGATGCAGGAGGTGCTGGAGGTGGCGTTGGTGGCAGTTCGAGTTTGATTTCAGGAATTGGTTGAGTGAGGAGGGCTTCGCGCATGGCTTTGATGTGGTCGGGCGTGCTACCACAGCAGGCGCCGATAATGTCCACCCCAAGACCTGCCAGTTCTAATGCCAGTTCGGCCATGATATCGGGGGTCCCATCGTAATGGATGTGACCGTGTTCGTAATGTGGTAGTCCCGCGTTGCTTTGTGCGTAGATGTAGACGCCCGCTGGTCGCACGGCCAGCATTTCTCGGATGACCCGGCGTATCTCATCGGGACCATTTCCGCAGTTTGCGCCGATGATTTTAACGCCCATCGCAGCTAGTTCTTGCACAGCCTGAGCAGGGCTTACCCCCATCATGGTGTGATAATTCGTATCGAATGTCATCGTTGTGGCAATGGGTAAGTCGCTGACTTGCTGGCAGCCCTCCACTGCGGCTTTGACCTCATTCAGATCGCTCATGGTCTCGATGAGGAAAAAATCGACGCCGCCGTCGGCCAGACCGGAGGCTTGTTCAGCAAAGGCTTCGATGGCGGCCTCGTAGGTCAGCTCTCCCATGGGCTGCAAAAGCTCCCCCGTGGGGCCCATGGATCCAGCGACAAATACTTCTTCGCCTGCAACTTCCCGGGCCAGGGCAGCCCCCGCCTTGTTTAACTCGTACACGCGATCTTGCAGGTCATGTAGCTTCAAACGATATCTAGTGCCGCCAAAGGTATTGGTTTCAATGATCTGCGAGCCAGCATCCACGTAGCTTTGGTAGATCTGGCGGATGATGTCCGGCCGTTCTACGTTCCACAATTCGGGCGCGCCGCCAGAGGTCAGGCCCATCTGCTGAAGCATGGTGCCCATGGCGCCGTCGCCGATGACAAAGGGGTTGGATTCAATCAGTTGAAATAGGTCTCGAGGCATGATAGGTTCCGGTAAAGTGTGAATTAAGAGGGGTGGTCTTGACTGGTGCGGCCATCACGATAGCCGATGATGCGTGCCGGGGAGCCAACCGCAATGGCCAACGGGGGGATATCCTTCGTGACGACTGCACCCGCTCCTACAACTGCGCCCCGGCCAATGGTGACGCCATCCATCACGATGACGCCCACGCCTAACCAGGCGTCATCTTCGATGATGATGTCGCCTTTGGTGGTGAGAGCCTGTTTGGCGATGGGAACGTTGATGTCGGCAATGCCGTGTTGGTAGGGATAGAGGGCGCAACGTGGCGCCAGTTGCACATGGTTGCCGATATAAATGCTGCCCAGTGCAGCTGTGAGATTGCATCCGGATTGGATGTGTGTGTGGCGTCCAATGACAATTTTTCCACCGCGAATGGTTTCAAAAATGGTGTGACGTTGCACCGAGGAATGATCGCCGATCTGAATCGAGCCGCCATCGCGATGCGCATATAACGTTACATAATCGTCGATAAACGCCATGCTGCCAATGGATATGTG
>WFTO01000425.1 GCA_015485435.1 Anaerolineae bacterium
CCCAACCCCAAACTGACGATAGGCCCGGCGATAGCGATCCAGAACTCCGACCAGGCGCTTCTGGGCTCCTCCTGGATTTGAGCCACGCCACCAAAGATAAAGAGGGTGATTTCTTTGACCGGAATATGGTAATATTTGGCCGCTTTGGCGTGTCCTAATTCATGAAGGAGCACGCTTACGAAAAGCAAAATCGTTGCTGTCGCTCCTATAAGCCAATACTCCCAAGGTTCCCATCCGGGAAATTGATTGGGAAAATAGCTAGCCCCCAGACTCCAGGTCAGGAGGAAAAAGATCAGAAACCAGGAATAATCCAGGTTAATGGGGATGCCAGCGATGCTACCGATACGGAGGTGTTTTGAGCTCATCATCATGCTTCTCCTCTTCTACATCAAAGCGTTGGCGAATGGTCTCGAAGGTTTCCCAGTCGTCACTGATAAAGGTTACCAGCAATTCGGTGAGACCTTCGGGGGTTTCCAACATAGGGCTATGTCCGGCGCCATGTAACATCTCCAGGTTGCCAGCGCCAGGAATAGAAAGCAATGTTTGGTGCGCTTGCTTCTCGTCCAGCATTAGATCATCGTATCCGCGGACAATCATCACTGGCGTGGTTAATTGCCTGAGCCGATCTCCGGGTTGCCATGCATCGAGGCCTCGGGCAATGGCAGGCAGGGTCAGATTATCTAAGGCCGCGATGTCATCCAACAGGGTTTGGACCTCGGGGCTGGCATGGTCGAGATGGGGCGCGCTGGCGCGCAAGGCCTTTGCCTGCAAGTCCTGATCTGTCGGCAATTGTTCCAGGTATGGATAGGCTTCGGGAGGAGTCTTGACGCCCGAGGTGGGCACAGGGCCGATCAAGGTGAGTGTGGCCAGATTTTCTGGCGCCAGCAAAGCATATTCCATAGCAACTGGGGTTGCTGTGCTATGGGCAATCAGGTGGATGTGCGAAAGGTGGAGGCCCTCAATGAACGCAATGAGGTCTTGCAATCTTCCGGGAACGCTGAATCGAGTGAGGTCCTGGCTCCGGTCTGACGCTCCATAACCGATAGCATCATAGGCGATCCCGCGCCAGCCAGCAGGCAACCGCTGCAGAATCGGCATCCACCAGCGGGAGGTGCCAAGGTTGCCATGGAGAAAGAGAAGGATGGGGCGGTTTCCTGGATGTTCTCTGAAGAAGAATCGCCCGCGTGGGGTATCGAGGAAGGAGGTCATGTCAGGGTTGAGGGGGAAAAGGTCAGTGATTTGAGAAAAGGAAGAATGGCTTGCGTGTAGTCATTTGCTATTTCCAGATGAGGCGTATGCCCAACTTTATCAAACACCTTAAACCGAGCATTCCTTAAAGAACGCCAAATCATACGACTATGACTGATAGGAAAGAAGATATCCTGTCCACCATGAATGACCAATACAGGACATGAAACACGCGCCAATGTGTCGCTTTCATTCCAGGAGAAAAAATCAGGGTCCAACCAACGTTTGCGCCAACGACGAACAACTTCAGCAGCCTGATCTCCGTGCGCTCGCGTCATGGCCTTCCAGAACCGGGGGGTTTGTTCCATGCGTTGCTTAAAGGCTTCGAAGGCAGAAGGCAGCGTGTTTTTGTCGTACCACATGTGTGGCGATTCGGCGACGATGCCCGCGACGCGAGCGGGCGCACTGGCCGCGGTGAGCAAGGCGATGGTAGCGCCGTCGCTGTTGCCCACCAAAGCGATACGTTCCAATTGCAGGGCGTCCATGAAAGCTAGCAGTTCGTCACGACTGCGGTGGAGATAGTCCAATGGCCAATCGGGTTGAGCCAGAGGGGCTGAGCGTCCGAACCCGCGACGGTCGTAGGTGATGACGCGAAAACCGCCAGCAACCAATAAAGGGAACACCTTTCGCCAATCTTGAGTGGACCCGGTAGCGTTGTGCAAAAGAATAAGCGGCGGTCCCTGACCTTGTTCTTCGTAATAAAGTCGATAGTCCTTCAGGTTGACGAATGGCATGGGATAGTAGTGACCACAGGGAAAGATGTCAGGAATGCAACGCCTCGATGGCGTCGGCAGCGCGTTTGTAACCACCCAGCTGGCTCATGGCCTCGGCCATACGTTTGGCATTGGCCCGAAATTCCGGGTCCCAAAGAATATCGGCCAGGATGAGTGGGGCGTTGTCCATGGTGAAGTCCTTGGAACGGATGCCATAGCCGACTTTGGCCTGGGTGATTCGAGCCGCCTGAGGATATTGGTCGCCAGCATGGGGCACCACAACCTGAGGAATGCCATGTATCAATGCTGCATGGGTGGTGCCTACGCCACCATGATGGACAATGCCGGCCAGGTGGGGGAACAACTTGTCATAAGATACCCATTCGCGGAGAATGGCTGGGCCAGGAGGGGCCTCTTGCAGATGATCGAGCAGTTTCTGGGCGCGACGGCCCGTTACCAGGATGGGCCGGGCTACCGAGAGCAGGCTGCTTTCCGCAGCGATGCGAAAGAAGCTTTCATCGTTGGCAAAAGTTGTGCCCAAGGTTACCATCAGCAGTGGTCTGGGGTCTGGCGGCAGGTCTAGAGGCGTTGCCGCGCCGGGAATGCCCCCACAGAAAATGGTTTGCGATGCAATTTTTTTTAGGTCGGCATACCACTCCCGACAAAAGAAATCGATGTGCAGTTGTGGTGAGCGGGGCGTTCCTCGATCGAGGTCCCAATAACGGCCTGCTATGTGCGCGGCATCGAGCAATTGCTCGACAAAGGGCGTGGCTGGATTGGGGAGATGGCGAGGGTGATTTGGCTTGGGAAGTTGAGCTGGGCGTCCGATGACGACCAGAGGAAGGTCGTATTTTTCTGCAACGATGGCGCCAGCAGCGGCAAATGGCTCGATGAGGAGGACATCAGGATGAAAATCATCGACGATTTGGGCCAACGCGGTGGTGGCGGCCAGCACGCGTTGAGGATGCAACCACACAGTTATGGCCCGACGGATTCGTTCAATCTCCCTTTGCCGGGGTGAAAGACGTGGATCCAATGGAGGCATCGCGTGTCGCCATCCTGTTTGGGGGATGGGGATGAAAGGCACGCCTGCCGCCCTGACAGCTTGCTTCAAAGATGGCCCTGACGCCCACATGACCTCATGCCCGCGATGAGTTAACTCGCTGGCCGTTTTCAAATAGCCGCCCCAATCGAGATGTCCGGGTAAATCAATCGAAAAGCAAAGAATACGCACTCGTCAGACCGTCCGGATGTCTTCGATCTCGACGCTGATATCGGAAAGGGCTTCTTCCACTTGGTTTTGGTTCACATCTTGCACTTTAATGGTGACCAGCTCGCCTCGCCCGTGGGGATCGGGCAGGCTGATGAGGCTAACGTAGTATGCTCCCAGATTGGTCAGCGCATTGATCACGTCGGCGAGGATGCCGCGCATATCGGGCAAAAGCACTGTGACGCGAACGCCATGTTTGCGCGCTCCCAGCGCTTCTATGCCCGCCTTGAAAAGGTCGCGCAATGTGATGATGCCCACCAGTTGTTGATCATCTAACACGGGCAAAGAGCTAATTTGCCTGCGGATCATCAGGTCGGCGGCCTCTTCGATGGTCATGTCGGGGGTGGCTGTCACCGGGTCTTTGACCATGCAATATTTCACCGGTCCCTGCCCCACTAGGCGATGCCAATTCACCAACCCTACAAGTCGTTCACCTTCCATCACTGGAACTCGATGGAAATTGGAATGCGCTAGAAGGTTTTTCACTTCTTCCACCGTGGCGCTACTTTGCACGGTGACAACGTCGCGAGTCATAAAGTCTTTGATGAGCATAATTCCTTCCTTGGGATGAGACGTGGCATCTCAGCGCAGCGGGCAGACAACTGATGATCTGGAGAGGGGCGCCTGCCCGTCAAGGTTTGAACCCCATCTCCCGAAAGACCTCCATGCCAATGTCCGGACGATCGGTCATGATGCCATCGGCGCCGAGACTCAATAATCGGCGCATTTCATCCGCATCATTGATCGTCCAAAAGTGAACCTGCTGGTTCAATTTGTGGGCATGATCGATGAACCGCGGGTTGTCAAATCTTGCCTGGCCTTTGCTGACGGGAACCTGATACGCATCGGCATGGGCGCGGTGGAATCGCCATAGATGGAGCAAGCTGAGGATGTAAAATGTCCTGGTTTCGCCCGGACCCGCAGCGGTGGCCACATGGGGCTGCAATTGACGGAATGCGTCCAGGGGACGGTCATGAAAGCTAACCACGATCACCCGTTTTTGGGCGTTGAATTCGTCGATGATTTCCGCAAGCCGTTGGGCGGCGCGCACATCATCATCTTTGATTTCGATATTGATGCGGGCATCAGGAAAGGTGGTGAGCACTTCCTGCAAGGTGGGAATGGTGACGCCCTGTCCCCGATACGGGAAACTATGGCCATCGTCGGTGCTGAAGCGGTAAGCGGCATCCAGGCGTTTCAACTCGGCGACGGTCATATCCATCACCTTGCCCTGGCCGTCGGTGGTGCGGTCCACGGTGTCGTCATGGATGACCGCCAATTCGCCATCCGCTGTGAGGTGTGTGTCAAGCTCGAGGATATCGACGCCCAATTCGGCGGCATGTTCAAACGCCAGCAAGGTGTTTTCTGGCCAAAGGGCAGCGCCGCCGCGATGGGCGAAGAGGAGGGGAGGATTTTCCAGTGCGGGTTGGATTGGCCTTGGCCCAACCGTAATAAAGCGATGCAGGGCGAAGATCAAGATGATGATGATGATGGTGGCAATGAGCCGGTAAAAAATATCTTTGGTCATAAAGAATGCGCTGGTTCAAGAGATATCGGCATGGTTCAATCGTTCGTTGATTAGCCGGCGATAGGTGTCGTAGCACCGATGAGTGTAGCAGACAAAAATAACTTTTTCAATGGCGTCGTTTTGCTCTAAAAAGCGTATCACTTCCTCGATGGCGATGCGAGCGGCGCGTTCTAGCGGGAATCGATAGGCTCCCGTGCTAATGGCAGGGAAAGCAATGGTGCGAATCTGATTTTCGACCGCCAGCTTCAAACTGTTACGATAGCAACTTGCCAACAGCGTATCTTCGTTTCGTCGGCCGCCATGCCAAACCGGCCCTACCGTATGAATCACAAATTTGGCAGGAAGGCGATATCCTTTGGTGATACGGGCTTCGCCCGTTGGGCAGCCGCCTAATGTGCGGGTTTCGGCGAGTAATTCAGGGCCAGCGGCGCGATGAATAGCCCCATCTACACCACCACCGCCTAGCAGGCTGCGATTGGCAGCATTGACGATGGCGTCAACCTGCAGCTTGGTGATGTCACCCTGAATCAGTTCGATTTGCTGTCGAATGGATGCCTTGCTCATGGTGAAATGTCATCACAAAGTTGAGGATGGAAGGCTTTCTTGCATTATACCATCTCTTGCAGGAAGTCTCTGAAAAAAGAGCGGGCCACCGCCATTCCTTTGGCAACAGCCCGCTTAGTCTCTTGTTGGAAGATGTTTTGTGTTAGCTTCCCATCAGGGCGCTTGTTCCGATGACGCCAATGCCAAACAGCATGCCCAAGGTCATAAAAATGACGGTGACAATGAGCCATGCAATGAAGGTGGTTAGAACTGCTTTCCCTGTATCAAAGTCCATCGCTTCTCGAATAGCGACAATGCTGGCGACCAGCGCCCAGATGCTGGCTCCAAAGGAAATGGCCCAACCAATACAGGGAATGAAACCCAGAATCCCCAGCACGCGTGGGCTTTGGGCATAACCAAATGTTCGGAGCACTTCACCGACGTCGGCTTCTCCCTGGAACAGTTTCACGCCAATGTAATAAGTCAGATAGGACCACAGATAGTATCCTACCAACACCCAAAGGAGTCCGAAAAATGCGGCCATGACGCCTGCGGTAAATCCGCCGGCAAAAATGCCTCCCAGACCATTGCCAATGGCACTGGCGATGGCTGCGATGATCACCACCTGCAACGCCTCGCTGGTTTTGCTTTCATCATGCTCGACAGCGTTGTAAAAATCGACGTTGAGTTTGGCAGCCTGGATCATGTTCTGCACGAGATTGTCGGTGTTCATGAGTTCCTCCTAGTATTGAGCGGATAAAAAGAAACGAAATTTATGGACTCGGTCGTAAGATTAACGTTCCTTCGGCCTGAGTTTCGACTTGAACCCTGTCCCATAGCATAGGGGCATAACGGATGGCTGCCCAATCCTTACTTTGGTCATCATAATGTTTGTGATAAGGGTGGCCCGATTGCCCTGTGGTGTTGATAGAGAGGCTGCGGGAAAAGTCCGCCAAATCCACAATCATCCGTAACGAGGGCAGCCAGACCACTTCAAAGGGGTTCGGCTCCTCTCCTTTCCAACTGGTTGCATTGACGATGGATGTTCCGCCCGAAGTTTCGAAGGGGCCGCGGTTGAAAATGGCTTCAATAACACCAATGCCCGACTCACCCAATGTTTGATTGCGGAAGGTGGTCGTATGCAGGTCGCCCCAGCGCCAGGCTTGGCTGTCCTCACCCAGGCGCTCCACAAGGTCATCATATGCGGCGTTAAGTGCTTGGGCCAGGATGTCCTCTCGGGTTTCGATTTCTGGCGTGTGGATGTTATCCCACCAGTGGGACGCTGGCTGGTTCATTAACATTTCCACGCGTCGCTTGGTGCTGGGCCTGGGGCCGGGTGAGAGTTCGCCCAGCTCATCGTTGTAGATCGCAGGAACAAGCTGGTAGTAAAAGTCCTCGAAAAAGATGGCTTCGCGGCTGTCGACATCTTGTTGTGTATCCCATGCCAGCAACAGATCGCGCATGGCGGCGACTTCTGGTCGATCCAACGGGACTTCGGCCAGGAAGGGGATGACGGCCTGGGCGAAGAGGTTGGCGTTGTCTCCTTGAATCTGTTTGAAATCGTCGATGGTTAATTTCTCTTTGCTTTCGATCATTTCCACAATGCGTTGCGCCCGATATCCCGGCGCCCACTCCTTGCTGATAAAATAGGGATAATCGGGGCCGATCACCCGATTGTTCGCCGTCGCCACATACCCCTGTTCGGGATTGAAAACGCTGGGGAGCTCATCAAAAGGAATGAATCCGTTCCATGCGTATTCATCGTTCCAGCCTGGCACAGGCATGTCGCCTTGCCCTTGATTGCGGATGGGGATAAGACCGGGCATTTGGTAGCCAATATTGCCATCCACATCCGCGTAGACAAAGTTTTGAGAGGGCGCATCCCAATAACGCAGCGCCTCACGGAAACTGGTCCAATCGGTCGCCCGATTCAGCGCCAGGATCGATTGTGCTGTGCGATTTACGCCCAGCGCTGTCCATTGCAACGCCAGGGGGTGCCACCCATAGGCCCAATCGCTATCGGTTCCATACGTCACATCATTGATGATGGGGCCGTGACGCGTGCTACGCACGGTGATGGTAACAGGCTCTTCTTGCCCCGAGATGCGGATGGCCTCCTGTCGGAGGGTCATATCGACCCATTGCCCGTTGACTTCATATTGGTTGGGATTTTCTGGATTGATGCGCTCGACATACAGGTCTTGGACATCAGGACCGACATTGGTGACACCCCAGGCAATGCGTTGGTTGTGGCCGATGATAACGCCTGGCGCGGATGCGAAGGAGAACCCCACCACGTCGTAAGGGCAATCAGGGCCGAAGGGTTCACAATGCAGACCGTTTTCGTACCAAATGGAGGGCATTTGCATGCTGAGATGGGGATCGTTGGCCAGCAAGGGCAGGCCCGTTTCGGTGCGATTGCCAGCAACCACCCAGTTGTTGCTGCCTACGCCTTCTTCCCATCCCAACAGAAGTCCCTCAGGAAGGTTCGCCAGAACGTCTCCTGCGTTAAGCTTATCCCAGGCGATCCCTGCGGGAACAATGGTGGGTCTGTCCTCATTATAGGGCAGATCCATGAGCTCCCGCATCCAGGTTTCTCCGAAAACTGCCATAAGTTGGGCTCGACGCAATTCTGATTTGTAATTTCCGCCTAAATCGAAGGACATCATTGTCACCCAGGTAAGGGTGTGAATGGGCGTCCAGGGCTCAGGGGTGAACGAGACTCCTGTGAGCTTCAAAATTTTGAATTCCAGGGGAAGGTTGTCTTTGTTTTGGTCGATGTAGACGTTCACGCCTTCGGCATAGGCGGCGAGCGCTGCTTGCGTTTCCGCATCTAGTGCATCCCAGGTCGCCTCAGCGGCAGGAACGATCCCCAGAGTGCGAAGGAACCTGTCGGCATCCAGCTGGCTTTCGCCAAAAATTTCCGATAAACGACCTGCACCGATCCGACGCCAGAATTCCATCTGCCAGAATCGATCCTGTGCATGCACGAATCCTTGCGCCATAAACAGATCATGGGGGTTGCTGGCATAAATGTGTGGGATACCACGATTGTCTCGAATTACCTCGACTTGATCTTGCAAACCGGGTAATGAAAGCTCCCCGCGAGTTTGAGGCCAAGGCGAAGACACAGTTCTCCAGAGAAAGATGACAAGAACAACAAGAACAACAAGAAAGGCCGCACCTAAGATCAAGAAACTTTTTTTCATGAATGTTCCGGAAAAGAGAATAAGATAGGATATAATTCCTTTCTAATGCACATCGTTGTGGATGTCAGTATAATGAAAAATGGGCAATGATGCAATTTGTTCCGATGCAAGACTCTGTAACAGTTTCCTCGGTCGTTCCGTTTCCCGAACGCCCAATGAATGCAGGTATGAGGGCGTTCCATCGCCCATTCCCCTTCGGGGACGGCATGTTTCCCCTCGAAGGGGACTCATAAGCGTCGGCGCAGGCCGACGAGCGACCGCAGGCCCTCTGCCACCGACTTCGAGTCGGCGGGGGTAAAGCCAAAGATGCTCCTGCAGACTAAACTGATACAGTCTCCGATGCCGATGGAGTTACCAACCCCTCTTGTTTGGTTAGCTCAAAACCCCGGTGTAAGAGATGCTTGCTGCAAGGACGCACTCCTTGGGCGACGATCGTGTGTACGTCGCGTGTAGGCGCGTACATCAAGTGAGGCTCCCGCGTGTGACGTCGATCAGCGCCAGATGGATTGCATTCAATGGACGGAGGTTGCGAGTTCCCAGGCCTACGCCTCTGGCCAGAATCGCTTCCTCGGGCAGGGGTTGTCGGCAGCGCCAGATGGGGTGGAGCGCGGCCAGGATGGCTGCGCCCGTGGGTGTAAGCAGTTCCACATCAACAGGTCCGGCCACTTGGGGGATTCGGTGACGTTTGAGGATGGCTTCGGTGGCTGGGGCGGGCGCGGCCAATGTGCCATGACTGAAGGTGATGACGCCGCCGCCAACAGCCACCGGCATAAAACAGAGGATATCGTTCATGTCGACGTCCAGCACTTGCAATCCCACTGCAGCGCCCATGACATCGAGTAAGATGTCCTGCGCTTCATGTAACGTCGCTTCTTCGTGAGTATGGTGATGTGTTGGATGCGGCTCATCATGATGGTGGTGTGCATGGCCGGTCAGCGATTGCAAAGCCGGATGATGGGCGTGGGCGTGTTCTTCTGCTTCGATTAAGATATCCAGGGCGCGGCGAGCAAAGGCGGCGTAGGGTTTGTCCAGTTTTTCGGTGAGGATGGCTTTTTCCAGCAATGTACGCGCTTTTGATGCATGCAGATGGTCGTGATTGGCAGCCAGTGAGATCTGCAACCGGCGAGCAGAACCTTCGGGCGTGGGGATCGTAAGGGCCTGGATGCTGGCTTCTCCCAGCAACTGTGCGGTGCGCAGCATGGCGCGGATGACCGTCTCTTCAGGCGCGCCCAAGTCAATGAGCGCGGCAGAGAACATATCTCCAGCCATGCCCATCGCGGGGTCAATGAGCAATGTGGTCGGCATGTTTGCGTGATGAATAATGTCTCGCCCCAACGGAATAGGTCGTTGGGGCTGTAAAGTGAGTAAGTGTTAAGATGTGGAGTTACATGTCGCTAAGCAAGTACTAAGGGTGAAACAATTCTAGCATAGCTAGTGCGACTTTGTTATCTGGGAAGAGCGCGTGAAAGTCATTCAAGTTCCTTTCTGCGGCCTGTATCTCTGATTTTGGGGCCCGATTGAGGCCCTCTCGATAAAGTCGTTCGGCCAGGTTGCGTCGACCATGGGCTAGGTAATACAGGGCGAGGTTGAAGGTGTTCTTCCAATTGGTCGGATCTAGATCGTAAATGGATTGGGCAATGGCGATGGCTTCGTCAAGATCCGCACGTGCGGCTTCGATGTTGCCCTTAATTTTGTGCGCCATGGCTCTGCGGAAGAGTTCTTCATCCAATTCTGGGGTGAGGGCGATGGCGCGATGCAGGTCGTTTTGGACGTCCTCGGGGCGATTTAGCGCTCGATTGACTTGCGCCCGCCCGGCAATGGCCCAGGCGTTGTTGGGGTCCAGGGAGATCGCCCGGTTGAAATCGGCCAGCGCGCGTTGGTATTGCCCCATCAGCCGAAAAACATGCCCTCGATTCACGAGCGCCCATACGAAGTTGGGATTGAGGACTATCGCTTGATGAAGATCATCGAGAGCGGCGTCAAGATGGCCCAACATGCGATAAGCCTGGCCTCGCCCGGCCAGCGCCCAGGCGTAATTGGGATTCATTTGCACGGCCATATCGAAATCTTCCAGCGCGGCTTCTGGATTGCGTAAGGATAGATGGACTTGTCCGCGGTTGACCAGGGCCCAGGCCATGCTTGGATCGAGATCGATGGCTTTGTTCAGGTCTTCGAGGGCGTCTTCATATCGTTTGAGAATGCGTAAAGTTTCGCCGCGGCTGGCATAAGCCCAGGCGTATCGAGGATTCAATTCGATGGCTCGGGTGAAATCGGAAAGCGCTTCATCGTATTGACCCTGAGTGCGATAAACCTGTCCCCGGGTGGCCAGGGCCCAAATGTCGTCTGGACGCTGTTCCAACGCCCGAGAAAGGTCTTCCAGGGCTTCCCCATACATTCCTAACAGGCGATGGGTTTCCCCGCGTTGCGCCAGAATCCAGGGCTCGTCGGGCAACATGGTCAGTGCGCCGGTCAGATCGGTGAGGGAGGCTTGATATCGTTTTATCAGGCGGTGCACTTCTCCACGATAGGCCATGGCCCAACCGTCATCCGGCTTTAGTGAGATGGCCCGATCGAGGTCCACCAGCGCGTCGCGGTAGCGATGTTGGGCTCGCAACAGGCGTCCGCGGGCCACAAGAGCGGGTTGATAATTGGGGTTCAGGGTAAGGGCCTGATTGAGGTCTGCAGCGCTTTCTTCGAAACGTCGCATTTTTAGCAACAGGTCGCCCCGAAGCGTGAGGAGGGCTACCTGGTTAGGGTGCGCTGGCATGGCGGCTGTGAAGTCGGCCAAGGCCTCTTGATTGCGATCCAATTCAGCCAGCGCCGCGCCGCGCCGTTCCAAAATTAAGGGATCGCCGGGCGTGATCTCCAGGGTGCGAGTAAAATCTTCGACGCCCTGCTCCAACATATCCAGTTCAAAGTGGACTTCACCTCTGCCCGCCCAGGCCCACGGATCGTCGGGATTGAGTTCGAGGGAGCGGGTAAAATCGGCCAGCGCCAGATCGAGGTCTCCCAGCTGACGATAGGTCTCAGCCCGGCGGGCTAGGGCCCAGGGATCATCAGGATTCAGCGATAGTGCGCGTGCGAAGTCGGCCAGGGCTTCTTGGTATCGGTCCATGCGGCGGTAGACGTCGGCGCGACGGGCCAGACTCCAACCATCATCAGGGTTCAGAGCCAGGGCGCGAGCGAAGTCGCAAATGGCGGCTTCGTCTTCGCCCATTTGTCGATAAACATCGCCTCGGAGGGCAAGGGCCCGAGCATGGTTCGGATCCCGTTCGATCACCAGGTTAAGATCGGTCAGGGCATCCTCCCATCGTCCTAATTGCCGGTAGATATCACCTCGCTGTAAAAGTAGTTGATCGTTGTCGGGCTGTAAGGTGAGGGCTGTGCGCAGGTCGGCGAGAGCTTCTTGCAACAGGTCCTGGCCTGCATAAGCCTGCGCCCGCATGATGAGCAAGGATACATCTTGCGGGTGTTCTGAGAGGATGCGGGACAGATCGTGGA
>WFTO01000426.1 GCA_015485435.1 Anaerolineae bacterium
GGTCTAAGGTGGGGAGAAGCTGAATGGCGCCAATCAGCCCTGCACCTACGAGCGCTGCTATCATCAGGTGCCATTGGTCCGAGAGCACAGCAATGAAAGATGCCTTCTGTTTACCGCCATGACGCTTCTCTCTCCCGCGCCAAAAAAGGTCACCCAACATCCATAAGCCAAAAATAACGACCGCATTATAGAAGGATTGTGTGTGCCCGGCCAGGAAGGCCAATGACCACACGCTGATCATCAAAACCAGCCAGCGACGCGTGGTTTGATCACACTGCGGCCATCGGCCAGCATGTGGACGGGTTTCCCAGAGCAAGATGGCGGCTATCATCCATGGAAATACGCTGAACTGATTTGGGTGCAAGAGCAAGCCGGTTACCCAACCATTCAAGGCAACGATATACGCAGCCACCAGCGCTGCCAGATGCATGTAAGTTGAGTTGGTGAAATCTGTTTTAGCAAGAATGTTTTTTGTCAAGATGTACGCAAATATCCCTGCCAACCATGCATGCATTGCCGCCGTCACCAGAATACCCTTTTCCGCACTGACAAAAAGCAATGGCCATCGTAAAGGATAAAAAACCGCTGTTTGAGGATTTGCCTGAAAGGGCGCGCCCCCAAAGATGAAATCATTCCATAGGGGAAGACGGCCCATCTGTACGGCGCGGTTGAGATAATCCCAATAAGGCGCAAAGTAGGCGATAAAATCCCCACTGGCCGGGATTCGCGAGGTGAAGAGAACTCGAGCATAGGTAGCCAACAGGCCTAATGTAAACACCGTTAAGGCTACCAGATCGTACCGAGACAAGCGTTTCATCGCGGGTCTATTGTAAACCAGAATGGATGGAAAGAATAAGCGACGACTTCTCGATGACACTGCTTCGACGCTGGCTGAAGTCGCAAGCGCGGGCCCTTTGCGCAGAAGGGGGACGGAAACCCGCCGTTAAAGAACCTTGCGGGAGTGCTTGAGCCATGATTGGGTCTCTGAACACGGGCCTGCATGATGGTTTAGCTTCAGTCGTTCTAGCTTCCTGGCCTACCAAGGCTCAATGAAGACACAAAGATTTCACAATGCATGTAACCTGACGCGGCAAACCATGCATCTAATGTGCGGTTAGTTGGTTTTGCCCTCCTCGTGGGGGAAGCCTCCTAATGCTTTGGGGTGTGCGGCCCGGGAACCCTTTGGTCACCGGGCCGCAATTTTTTTGGAAGTGATGACGGGGTTCCCCAGTGTACCATCTCTGGAATGTGACAAAATGTTAAAAATTTCATGACAAGAGGAATGCAAATTACAGAAAAGTGGGCGGAAACATCGTAGAGTGAGATGACCCCTCCCCCCAGGGGGGTGTACACCCAGCGGTTTGATGCAACAGCCAGACGTTCAGCAAGCTGGCCGAAAGGAAATCTCATGCAGCCAGAAATCAAAAAGGATGTTCATAATCGCCTCAAAAGCATTGAGGGCCATATTCGCGGCATTCAACGCATGGTTGAAGATGACGTATATTGTGTTGACATCATGAAGCAAATCAAAGCAGTTCAAGGTGCTCTCGATCGCGTCAATGCCATCATTCTTGACAATCATCTGCAGACCTGCGTCACCCAGGCCATTCGTTCTGATGACAAAGTTTATCAACAGCAGATTCTGCAAGAAGTCGTCGATCTCTTCAACGCCGCCCATAAATTGCGCTGATATTTCGTTCATTTATTCCATTTCCATTCAAACTCACCAACGAGGTCAATCATGAAAAAAACATTTACCATTCCCACCATCACCTGTCACCACTGCTTGATGTCCATCAAACGAGAGCTTTCATTTGTGGATGGCGTCCACTATCTTGAAGGCAATGTGGAGTCGAAAACGGTCATGGTGGAATATGCGGATGATGCAGCCTTGAATCACGCCCGCGCGGTCTTGGCCGAGGCGGGATACGCACCGACAAATTAAAAAGCAAGATGTCAATGTTTTGGAGGGAGGATGCGGTCGCGTTTCCTCCTTCCATGCGTTTTGCATCGACAAACATTTGGAGACAATGAATAGCTTATGACCACAAGCCAAATGGCACCAGAAAACCAGCAAAACAAAACCCAAGTCGTCCTCCCAATCACGGGGATGACCTGTGCAAATTGCTCAACGACTATCGAGCGCAATCTAAAACGCCTGCCCGGCGTCGAGAAGGCCTCGGTGAATCTGGCAACGGAGCGCGCTCATGTGATTTTTGATCCCAGTCTGTTATCAACCGATGATATCGTTGAATTGGTTGAAGAGCTTGGTTATGGCGTTGCCACCACCAAAGCCGAATTGCCGATTGAGGGCATGACTTGCGCCAATTGCGTGTTGACCATTGAACGGAATGTAAAGCGCCTGCCTGGCGTCGAACAGGTCACCGTTAACCTCGCCACCGAGAAGGCGAGTATCGTCTACAACCCCGCGATGCTCGACCTGGCTGAGGTGAAAGACCTGGTTGAGGATTTGGGATACCATGTGATCGAGATAGAGGGCCTGGATGAAGATGCAGGGATGGACGCTGAGCGACAGGCTCGTGAGGCGGAGATGGCCCGGCAACGCACCTTGCTCATTGCCGGTGTCATCTTTACCCTGCCGCTTTTCTTGCTGTCGATGGGCCGGGACTTTGGAGTTTTCGGCGCCTGGGCGCAGCAACCCTGGGTGAATTGGCTCATGCTGGCCCTTGCCACGCCCGTGCAGTTCTATGTGGGGCGAGATTATTACGTGAATGGTTGGAAGGCCGTCAAACATGGCGCCCCAAACATGGATGTTTTGATCGCTATGGGCTCCTCAGCGGCCTATTTTTATAGCGTCGCCGTGCTCTTGGCTCCATTTTTGGGCATTGGCGCCATAGGCGAGCATGTCTATTTCGAGACAGCGGCTGTCATTATCACGCTGATTCGCTTAGGAAAGTTTTTGGAAGCGCGGGCCAAGGGGGCTACATCAGAGGCTATCCGTTCTTTGATGGCGCTGCGACCGAAAACTGCTCGCGTTGAGCGAGATGGCGAAGAGATCGAGATTCCAAATTCTCAGGTTCGCATCGGCGATGTCGTCATTGTCAGACCGGGGGAAAGCATTCCGGTGGACGGTGTGGTGCTCTCTGGGGCCAGCACCGTGGACGAATCGATGCTGACGGGCGAATCGATACCCGTAGACAAGGCGCCTGGCGACCAGGTCATCGGCGCCACCATCAATAAACAAGGCGTCCTGCGCGTCCAGGCGACGCGCGTCGGCAAGGAAACGGCGCTCTCTCAGATCATTCGCCTGGTGGAGGAGACCCAAGGGTCGAAGGCTCCGATTCAGAAACTGGCGGATCGCGTGGCAGGCGTGTTTGTCCCCATCGTCATTGCCATAGCTGCCGTGACGTTCCTGTTCTGGTATTTCTTTGTAGGTGCGGGATTTACCATCGCCCTGATCAATGCCGTGGCGGTGTTGGTGATTTCTTGTCCCTGCGCGCTTGGTTTGGCGACGCCAACAGCCATCATGGTTGGCACCGGGCGCGGCGCGAAGATGGGCATTCTATTTCGCAACAGCGAGGCGCTCGAGAGAGCGCATAAACTGAATACGGTTGTGCTGGATAAAACCGGGACGTTGACCGAGGGCAAACCTAAGCTGACCGATGTATTTCTCGATGATGCCTGGCAGCCTCCTGAACTTCCTGATGTGCTGACCTCGGAAGATGCGGTGCTTGCGTTAGCGGCGAGCGCGGAACATGGCTCCGAACATCCTTTGGGCGAAGCCATTGTGCAAGCAGCCAAGGAGCGGAACTTGCCTCTCTTTGCCACCACCGATTTCGAGGCTGTGACTGGAGCAGGTGTGCGCGCTCTGGTTGCGGGCCAGCAGGTATTTGTTGGCAAATTGACCAATGGGCATTTGTCCGAATCATCGGATCGGATTCGCAAGGAACTGGAGAGCCAGGGTAAGACGGTGATGTTCCTGGAAGTCAATGACGCCTTGGCCGGCATGCTGGCAGTGGCGGACACGCTCAAAGAGAACGCCCGTGACGCGGTCGCCAAGATGCATGAGATCGGATTGGAAGTGGTGATGATGACCGGCGACAACGCCCGCACCGCCGCGGTCATCGCCGAGCAGGCAGGCATCGATCGCGTGTTGGCCGAAGTATTGCCACAAGATAAAGCGGCTGAAGTCAAGCGGCTACAGGAGGAGGGCCGATTTGTAGGCATGGTTGGTGATGGCATCAACGATGCACCAGCCCTTGCTCAAGCCGATGTCGGCATCGCCATGGGCACCGGCACCGATGTCGCCATGGAAACTGCGGACATTACTCTCATCGGCGGCGATCTTATGGGCGTCTATCGTGCGCTGAAGCTGAGCCAGGGCACCCTGCGCACCATTAAGCAAAATCTCTTTTGGGCATTCATCTACAACATTATTGGCATCCCCCTGGCTGCGGCGGGCTTGCTTAATCCCATCATCGCAGCTGGCGCCATGGCCTTCAGTAGTGTGTTCGTGGTCACCAATTCCCTGCGATTGCGTGGATTCAAACTAAAATAGACTTTCTACCTTCTCAACCAAAGCATCGAGCAAGCTGGGACCGGGTTTGGCTACAAGGATGGAATGTGGCTTTGAGCCCGGCCCTGGTTTTTTTTGTTTTCTGGAATAGGATGCCCTCCTGTTTGGCATGCATTCACCCCCAAGATTTTGTTTGACGGATTCGATGAATTGCTGTTATCCTTGGGTGCATGAGCTTTCAATATCCTCCTAAAAATCCAAAGGCCGAGACTGGCCCTCTGTCACAAGCAAATCACGCGCCAGCGCCGCCCGAACCGCCGCAGCGCTACATACCCATCAAACTTCCCGAAAATCAGCCAATCGTTACCTATGTGTTATTGGCGGTTACGGTTGGCGTTTATTTGATGCAGATGTTGGGGCAGACGTTGTATGGGGCCGATGTCGTTGCCCTCTTGGGCATGAAGAACAATGCCGCCATCATGGCGGGTGAGTGGTGGCGCTTGTTTACACCCATGCTCCTTCATGGGTCCATTTTTCATATTGGCTTTAACATGTACGCTTTGTATGTCTTGGGGCCGGGACTCGAGCGTTTTTATGGCGGCTGGCGTTTTCTTCTTTTATATATCGTCGCCGGATTTGCAGGCAACGTGCTTTCTTTTGTTTTGTCTCCCTACAACTCGTTGGGGGCATCGACAGCGATCTTCGGCCTGTTAGGCGCACAAGGCGTATTCCTTTATCAGCATCGCGAGCTTTTTGGCGAAAGCGCTCAGCGTTCGTTGGTTAATATCATTTTCATTGCTGTGGTCAATCTGGTTATTGGGCTCTCTCCCGGCATCGACAATTGGGGACATATGGGCGGATTGATCGGCGGGACATTATTCGCCTGGTTTGGTGGTCCCAAACTGGCTGTCAGAGGGCAGGGATTTGATCTGTTTCTCGAAAACGATCGTCCAGCCCTGGCGACCCTGTTGTCGGGCGTGACCATCATGCTTTTCTTCATGGGGATAGCCCTGTTGTTCGGCGGAGCCAGCTGAGAGCCTCTGGTGGACATACATCATTTGGTATGAACTATCGTCGGCTTTTGTGGCAAACTTTTGCATTTGCAATTTTATGGGGCATCATGATCGCCATGCCTGTGGCTGCGGAAGGCCCAGATGAGTTCGACATGCGCCTGGTGAAGGTCTTTTTCGAAAACAAAACCCAGTTGAATTCCCTGGCATCCCATCTCGATATCTGGGAAGTCCACCAGGAGGAAGGGTATGTGGTTGCCAGGGTGCATCCGGCGGAGCTTGAAAGGCTGCAAAACATGGGGTTGAAAGTTCAGCAATTTCCTCAAATGACCCATCGACTTTATTTGAATTGGTTAATGATGCCAGGGCAAACCGGCGGAATCCCTGGGTTTGCTTGTTATCGCACGGTGGAGGAAACTTATCGCGATCTCGCTAATTTGGCTGCCGCTTATCCGCACCTGGCAACCTGGAAGGACATTGGTGATAGTTGGACGCGCATGATGACGGCTGGCGCCAGGGGATACGATCTCTATGCATTGACGATCACCAGCCAAAAGAGGCCAGGACCCAAGCCCAAATTATTTATCATTGCCGCCATTCATGCCCGAGAATACGCCACAGCGGAATTGGTCGCCCGGTTTGCAGAAACATTGGTGCAAGGATACGGCAATGATCCCGAGGCCACCTGGCTGTTGGATTATTTCGAAGTTCATGTGGTCCCGCAAGCCAATCCTGATGGTCGTAAACAGGCAGAACAGGGACAGTTATGGCGGAAGAATAC
>WFTO01000427.1 GCA_015485435.1 Anaerolineae bacterium
GGATATGAATAGACATGGTCTGATTATAAAGCCATCCCTCCCTCCTGTCCAGCGGTTTAACCGTTGACATTCTTACCCCAATCGTGCTATCATCGGCCGGTGTGTGCATTCGCCGATCGTGTGTCGTGGAACAGACCGGTCCCTCTTGATGGAAGCGAATGCTATCTCTCTCGAAGCTTAATTTTTAGTTTCTCAACCAAGGCACGGAAAGCATTCCCGTGCTCTTCTTTTTTGGAGTTGTGCGATGACCAATTTTATTTTTGTAACAGGCGGCGTGGTCAGTGGTTTGGGCAAAGGTGTCACGGCTGCAGCCATCGGACGATTGCTGCGGGCACGCGGCATTCGTGTGGCAGGTCAAAAGCTAGACCCTTACCTAAACGTAGATCCGGGTACCATGAGCCCCTATCAGCATGGCGAGGTCTTCGTCACCGATGACGGCGCTGAAACTGATTTGGACCTGGGACATTACGAGCGCTTCACCGGCGTCAATGTCACTCGCTCAAGCAACGTCACCAGTGGTCAGATCTATGCAGAGGTCATCGCGCGCGAGCGGCGCGGCGATTATTTAGGCGGCACTATCCAGGTCATCCCCCACGTAACTAATGAAATCAAACGCCGTATTCGCATGGTTGTCAAGGAAACTGACGCCGAAGTTGTGTTGGTTGAAGTTGGCGGCACCGTCGGTGATATCGAAGGATTGCCCTTCCTGGAAGCAATCCGGCAAATGCGAAAGGACGTGGGATGGGAGAATACGGTCTACATTCATGTGACCTTGTTGCCTCACATTGGTGCGACGGGCGAACTAAAGACAAAACCCACGCAGCACAGCGTCCGTGAGCTCCGAGGCATTGGCATCCAACCCGATGTTATTTGCGCCCGCTCCGATTATCCTGTGGATGAAGAGGTTCGAAACAAGATAGCGCTTTTCACCGACGTCGAGCCCAGAGCAGTGATTCCTCTGGTCACCGCGGGCACCATCTATGAAGTGCCCTTGACCCTGGAGGATGCCGGGCTGGGAGACTACCTGGTCGAGCGCTTGCGCCTGACAAAAGCCAAGCCGCCCGATTTATCGGGGTGGCGAGAGATGGTGCGGCGAATCTATGCGCCTAAACCCAAAGTGCGCATCGGCCTGGTGGGCAAATACGTTGAATTGCAGGACGCTTACATCAGCGTGCGCGAAGCGCTCTTTCATGCGGGCATCGCCGAAGGTTACGACGTGGAGATTGAGTGGATTAGCTCCGAGGACCTGGAGCGGGGCAAAAGCCTCGACTTGTTGGAAACTGTTTTTGGCATCGTGGTTCCAGGGGGATTCGGTTATCGCGGGGTGGAGGGGAAGATCATTGCCGCGCGATTTGCCCGAGAGCATAAGGTGCCTTATTTAGGGTTATGTTTGGGCATGCAGGTGATGTGTATCGAATTCGCTCGGTTTATTTTCGATAGCGATGAGCCCAACAGCACCGAGTTCGATCCCACGACGCGTTATCCCGTGATCGATCTCATGGCCGATCAGAAGGAGATCACCGATCTTGGCGGCACCATGCGATTGGGACTGTATCCCTGCGTGCTTAAACCGGGCACGAAAGCTCATGCTGCCTACGGCGTGGACATGGTGGAGGAGCGCCATCGCCATCGTTGGGAATTCAATAACGCTTATCGGGAGGACTTTGAAAAGGCTGGTATGGTTTTCAGCGGCGTCAGTCCTGATGGCAGATTGGTCGAGATCGCGGAATTGGCCGATCATCCCTTTATGTTGGGAAGCCAGTTCCACCCCGAATTCAAATCCCGTCCCGATAACCCTCATCCCCTATTCCTGGCGTTTGTTCAACAGGCTATTGCTGAGCAACAGCAGCGTCAAGCCTCAGCAATGGCGTCTGAAAGCCCTTAGCGCCATTCCTGACGTCGCGTGCGCGGCTGGAGGTAATGGCCCAGACCACCCTTTAAGTGGGTGGCGTATCGGCTTCATCTTGCACTGCAATAGTAAACCCCATCTCGGATAATGGGTCCGTAGTGATGGGTGCGTATGTGGCGCGCCTGCGTCGTCGAGCTAATTCCTGCAGATGTAGTTCTACTCCCCGACCATTATCTGGCAGGGAAAATCGCAACGTATAAGCTTTTCTTAACCAGATTTCCGCCTCGTCAAACTTTTTTTCTTCCAGCATGAGGCGTCCTAATAACGCAATACTGCCAACATCCAGGGGATTCCTGGTGAGTTTCTCTTGTATTTTGGCGATCAATTGTTGATTTTCCTGGCCCCAGGGCAGACGAATGCCGACATCGAAAATGATGTCTGCCAAATTCTTCATCGGGCTCACTTCTGCTCGATGGCGAATCACTGCTCGCTTCCGGGGAACGATCATGTCTAGCTCGCGAACAATACGGGCATGGAGTGTCGCCTCAACAAAATCGATCTCCGAATAAAGGGTCACCTTGCCTCCGGGGTCGATGACCACATCGAGCAGTTGTTCACTTTCGGGCGTGGTTAATTTCGTCAACATGACGGCCGTGCTGGCGTTGTTTTGAACCGAAATCACATCGTCCATGGCCCGGACGTCCAGGCCGGCCGATTGCCGTCGCTCCTTCTGACTGATGGGGATGCGTTCCTGGCATGGGAATTGCACGTTGAGTATCTCGAGAAAATCAGCCGAATAATTTTTAAACACCCCCACATGCTCATGCACGACACCATCTTCGGCCATTTCAAACACCACTTTCATGCCCACTAGGCGTTCAAGCAAAGGGTCGGCTTTATGACCCACCTGTCCCAAAAATTCGCCTCCCAGCTGTTTTAGATGTGTTTCACTTGGTTCGCCAAGGTAGTTGCCAATCGGCTTGCGCATTTTCCCAATAGTCAGTCCGATCGCTTCGTTGAGGGATTCCGACGCATTGCTGATGAAGATACGCGTTTTTCGTAAAAATCGGTGAGGAAGGCGGGGATGAAAGGCTTGTTTGATGGCTTTTTCGCGGATTTTGGCATTTTCGGGTGAAAGATCGTCCGCGTATCGAAAGATGGTTTGGATTTTTTGGAATTCATTTTCATAGAGCAAATAGCTGGTTTCAAGATGACTGTCATCCTGAATGGCGTTGCGGTAATGCATTTCCAAGCCCGTTGGCAAGACTTCTATGACGCCCCAGATTCGTCGGTCATCGTCAAGTTGCAAAGTGACGTGAAAGCCATGAAACGCGGCCAGACAGGCGTCTTTGCGGCTAAAGCGTAGCCAAGCTGCCAACATTGACGCCAAAAAGATCAGGGCGATCGTCGCCATGAATCCCCAATCAACCATGAAGGTGTTCCTTGCGGGTAATGGTCATTGCGTTAATGGCTGCATCATCGTGCATGCCTCCTGACGACGAGTGGTGGCGAGAAACGGTCAGAAAGTGGATGGATGAGGCTACGTGGATAGATGCTTGGCTCAGATAAGTGTTGTGGTAATTTGGGCAAGTGATGATTGAAGCGGCGTGGCGTGTCAGCATGGTGGCCCAGGTTTGTTGCGTTGACACCCGGCTAAGAAGCTGGTTTTTGCATCCCACGATAGATGGCCTTGCGCAGCTCAATGGCCAATGCATCGGTTTGGGGCATATTCAGAGCGCGCGCTCGTTGGATGACGCTTTCAACGTCGTAGGGCAAACGCACCAGCTCGATGCTGAAAGGAGAGTCCCAGCTTTCGTCATCCCATACGCCTTCCAGGATGACATAGGTGGCTCGCGGTTCGTCAAGAGGATTGCCAACGCTGCCAGCATTGAAAAGGGTCTTGTTTTTTGGCGTAAAAAAGGGCATGATGAAGGCGTGGTGAATGTCGCCATATCCAACGATATCTGGACGCGGATGGTCGTACCCTGTAAATGCTGTATTTTCGAACATGCCGAGCAAAATATTGTGATCGTTATGGGGAAAGACGCGGTTCCAGATTCCCTGGGCAGACGCGTGGAAGAGTCGGATGTGTCGACCGCTTAAGCGAAAATCATAGGTGGTCGGCAATTGGCGAAGCCACGCCATCCGCTCCTTTCCAAGACGCGCTTGGTGCCAACGCATCGCTGGGTTTTCTGCATTGGGGCGTGTCATCAAATCATCCCAATTCCCAAAGAGGTTTACCGAGCAAGTGTCTCGGCATCGATCGATGACTTCGGGCCCATCAGGCCCCTTGCCATCCATGTCACCCAAATTAAAGATGCGATCAATGCCCCGGGCCCGAATGTCGGCCAATACGGCGTTCAGCGCAGTCAGATTGCCATGGATATCGGAGATAACAGCGATGCGAGTGTAATCGAGGCCCAAAACTTTTCCTCAACTTTTCTTGTAAGTCAACTGTCCATCCACTTCAAGTTCGTCCAAAATGCCCATAATGACGGCGTCTACCGGTTTATTTTTGGTGATATCGGTCTGACGAGCAGAGCTTCCCTGGGCCAGAATCACCAGCTCGCCTACGCCCGCGCCTACGGCATCCACCGCCACAAAGGGTTTCCCCACCAATTCGTTGTAAAGGGTGGCTTCCTGCACGACCAGCAGCTTCAATCCTTGTAGTTTTTCATCTTTGATGGTGGCAACGGCTGAACCCACCACACGGGCGATCATCATGAGGTTGCTCCTGGGCTGAAGGAATGACGAAATGGTCAGTATATGGTTAATTATACCTTTCTCGCGAGTCTGGTCAACTCTCAGGAGAGGGCGTCAGCGTGGGTTTGGGCGTTTGAATCTTTGTGGGGTGGGGCGTGATGGTAAACGGGTATTGGTCAGCCGGCACCGGTGTGATGTCTGGTTCGCCCAGCATGTCGTCGAGTTTGAAGAAACTGATCCAATCGTCAATGGTGTAGGTGGCCATCTTCTCGGTCTTCGTGGCAACATAAGGTGCTGCGAGTTGGTAAGTCCAACGCATGCCTAACAAAGCGGCAATGAGCACCAGGGTGAAGACAAGAGCGTAACCACGATTAAAGTGTCGCATGGTGGAAAGAGAAGCTGTAGAATTGCGTGAGATTTGGCAAACCGAACCGATCTGTGGCATAATGCATACCACTTCGGGTGAGTAGCTCAGCTGGTTAGAGCGCACGGTTCACATCCGTGAGGTCGGGGGTTCGA
>WFTO01000428.1 GCA_015485435.1 Anaerolineae bacterium
GTAGGGGTGTTGTTGGGGGTGGGGGTGGTTGGCCTAGCTGTTGGCGTCGATGCCTGGATCAGCGTTGGGGAAACGGAAGCTTGCGTGGGGGTTTTGGTTCCGGAACAGGCGGCAAGGAGCCAAACAGGAATCAGAAGGAAAATGAGAAATTTGTTGTGCATGGGCGTTATGAAAAAAGGATGTCGAGTTGTGGATTGGGGTGACGATGTTGGAGGTATCATGGTGAGAAAAAAGCCGTGGATACTGCATAGATTATGATGGCTTGTCAGAAAATCCATCTTCGTTTGCTGATGGATGGTGGAAGCGGAAAAGATCGCGAAACCGCATGTCCAGTTTGCTCAAGCTCCAGATGGTCAGCGCCATCCAGATCAGCAGTTGTAAAAAATACAACATTAGGGAGTAAGGAAGCAAGTCTTCGAGCGTTCCCAGGCGTAATACCAGGTTAGGACCGATCTGCGAAATCTGATAAATGCCCAACATGGCCGGTGCAGATGGTGGGGTCAAGGCCAATGCCCCCAGGGCAACCGTGGCTTTAGCATGAACATCCATGGTTAACGGCATGGCCAATATCACAAAAAAGTGAAATAGAAAGAAAGAGCTCCACATGACAATGGTCATAGCCAAGGCCAAGAGCAACTCTTTCATGCCAACTTCAGAATGAAGTGCATCTCGGACCATGCCACTGAGCCTGGCTGCCCTCTTTTCCCCGATGCCCAAACGCAATAAACCTGCATCCACCTTTTGTGTGATGGTCTCACCATAACGGATGGCTATCAGATAGAGCGCCAGGACCGTGAAAGATAGCAGCATACTGCGCACCATGGACGTTGTAGAGAGTTCCGACTGGACGCCCAACGAAATGGCCAGTACGATGGTGCTGATGCGCATGATCTGCGCTATCATGCGTTCGACCACCATGGCTGTGGTGGTTTTGGCAAGTGGGATGCGTGTGGCGGCGCTGGTGAGCACGACTCTGCTGATGTAGTTGGGGATGGGAGACAACATTGGTACGATGTAGCTGACGTGAGTGGCATGCAGCGTGCGTTGAAATGAGGGTTGACGGCTGAGCAGATACCACCAGCGAAAGTCGATGATAGCAATGCCCAAGAGGAGGAAAAAGGCGCCCAGCAAAAGGAGTGCTAGGTTGGTCTGGCGCATGATTTGCAGCATGCTGGGCACATCGACAAAGATGGCGGTAATGATGAAAAGCGCCACAATCAGTCCGGCGGAGATCCACCAGCTTCGACGGTTTTGTGGTTTGGGTGGGGACGAGGATGTATTCGACATACGGTTAGACGTCAAGGTTGTGGTATGATTGCCGTGGATTTGTCAACGATCATTGATTTCTATCGACGTCAGCAGAAGCTAGCATGCAACTATCGCCTGGCGTTATGTTGGCGTTGGAGTAAACCTATCGAAGTGAGGAAATGGAGTGCGATGACTGCCATGAACGAGTCAAACATAGCGATTGTGGTTCACGGCGGTGCAGGAGATATCCCGCTGGACCGCCGCGAACTGGCAGAACAAGGTTGTCGTGAAGCCGCCACCGTAGGATGGGAGTTGTTAACCTCGGGGCGATCTGCAGTGGATGCAGTAGAGGCTGCGGTTCGCGCTTTGGAGGACAACCCGGTGTTCAATGCTGGCCGCGGTTCGGTGTTGAACGCGGCGGGCCGGGTGGAGATGGATGCAGGCATCATGGACGGTCGCACCCGAGATGCCGGCGCGGTGACTTTGATCCAGCACATCCGCCATCCGATTTCTCTGGCGAGAAACGTAATGGAAGCCTCCGATCACCTGATTCTGGGAGGGGAGGGAGCGGAGGCTTTCGCCAAAAAGATGGGTTTTGAGTTGGTTTCCAATGACTATTTTGTGACCGAAAGACGGTTGGCGCAATATCAAAAACGTCTGCGAGCAGGAACTGCGGACACGGTTGGCGCTGTAGCATTGGACCGGGCGGGGCATGTCGCCGCTGCAAACAGTACGGGCGGAGTGAGCTTTAAGTTGCCCGGAAGAATTGGCGACTCGCCCATTTTAGGCGCCGGGTTCCTAGCTGATGATCGGTATGGTGCAGTGGCCACCACCGGGCAGGGCGAGCACATCATCCAAGCGGGCTTGTCGTTTTTGATAATGCGATTAATGACGAAAGGTTTGAGGGCGGTGGAAGCCTCGGATAGAGTGCGGTCGCTTTTCATAGAAAGTGTGCCAAATGGAAAGGCTGGCTGGATTGTCGTGGACGCGCAAGGGGGTGTGGCTATCGGCCATACCACGCGAAATCTTTCATTCGCCTGGCGCGTGTCAGGACTTGAGACGATGGTCAGCGGCTTGGAATAACGCCATCAACCTATATGGACTTGTTGGCTCAAGTTCAGTAACTCCTCCTCGATTGAGGTTTGGGGAGGGGGTTCGATTGTGCGGATGGCATCCCGGATGATGGCTACGGTTTGCTCGACATGCGTGCGGCCATCAGGCAAGGTCGTATGCGGATCGAAATAATCTTTTCTTCCCGTATGAGTCATCGGTCCTGGATCGATGCGGGTGAGCTTGCCCGCGCGTTTGAATTTGTTCCAGGCTGAATTATTGATGATCGGCCACCGCCCGGGGAATAACAAATCTCCAATGAGGGGGAAGTTGTCTCGACTTCCCTGCAAATGCCAGAGATGCTTCACAAACGCAATGCCAGGATCATCGGTAAGCACGCCACCAATGGAGACCACGTAAATGGGGGCATCCAGCCCCAAGCGCAAAAAGGGCGCCACCCCTACGGCGATCTGGCCGCCGCCGCTCCAACCCATGGTGACTACGGGAATGTCTCCTGCCAGGGGAAAGCCGTGTCGGTAAAGGCTTTTTGTAATCTCTCGAGAAACGCCAGCATTGTTGATAGGACCATACCGTGGATCCGCGGAGACTGCGACGTTGAATAGGTTTCTGGCAAAGATAAAGGATGCTAGCATCCCCCCGGTCAGGGTTTTCCGCTTCTGCTGGATGGTTCGCCAGAGCCAGCCAAACATGCGTTCGCCAGTGAGGGGGTTGTTGGTAACCGAGAAAGGATACACGTCGCTAATGATGATCGCTTCAGGAAGGGCCTCCTGCAGCTTTTCCAGAAAGACCCGCTCGCGATAGGAGATTTCCTCCGCGGAAACGCCGCCGATAGCGGTAAGGTAGACCAGAAAGAAGCGAGGGTGGCTCTCGCTCTCTTCTGGAAACTCACTTGCCGCCTTAACTTCCGCCCGCGCTTCTTGATTCAGTCTTCCCGGAGAAGGGGCCTGGCTGCTCCACCCAGCCCACCAGGTCATGGCTTCCAATGGTGAAAGCAACGCCATGATGAACAACAATCCTAGAATGATCCCCGCAAATGCCAATGCGGTCGTGATGAGCGCGTCAATCATCGGATGCCCCAGCCTCCTTTTGGACGGCTTGTAAGGTGAGAAGTCGTTGCGCTCGCACAAATTCTAGCACCAGATCATTGGGATCTCGATATTCCGCTTTCCCCGTGGTGAATTTCAGGAACCAACGTTTGATCACGTCTAGTTTCAAGAAGGACAGGCTTGTGATGAGCTCTAAGAGCAACCAACCGAGCACAGAAACGGCCAGGGCTTTGAACAGTCCGAATTCATACGCATTGGCGACGTGAGTGATCAGATTCATGACAACCCACACCCGCAACAATGCATAGAGGTAGTGGCCAAAGTGGGGAAGCAGGATCAAAAAGCCCAGGAAGAATGGGGTAAAGCTGTAACTGACGATAATGAACACATCGATGAAGGGCTTATGAACCTGAAAGAGCAGTCCCGCAAGAAATTGAACGGACAGCGTCCAGAAGAAAAAGGTGAGTAGAAAGAGAAAGGCAAACGCGAGGAGTGAGCGAATAAACTGTGTGCGACTGACCCGATTGGCAAAAAGCACCACACTGTTCCCAATCAATAGCGAAAAAGTGGCGAGAAGTAGAATCAGAAAAGCTTTTTGGAGTTCGGGAGTTAACGCCATGGCGAGATGATTTTTGTCGAAGGATGAACGTGATGGCGATTTTGATTAGACAATGGAGGGGACGGATGGAAGCTCCGGGCTTCGTATCCATCCCGATTGTGCCATGTCAAGGATTTATGGTGAGAAGTTGCTCAAAGACCAGCTGCCATTTGTTTTCGGTGCGAAGCGTCAATTGTTGTCCTGTGGGGTCGATTTCGAATGCGTTGACTTTGGGCAGCAGGCTGAGGTAGGCCTCCTCCTGTTCCATGACGCCTTCTGGCTGCTTGCAATATTGTCGGGTCGTGACGGGGGGATCGAACAAAAGCACGTTCCCTTCGCTTAACCGATAGGTTCCCGAATATGTGTTGCAACCAGCCTGACCGCTGTAAGCGCCATCATCCGTCAATTGCAAGGTGATCTGGGTGTCGGGCAGGGTGGGGA
>WFTO01000429.1 GCA_015485435.1 Anaerolineae bacterium
TCCCAATTGACGATCTTCCCCAAATCATTTGCATAAAGCAGCTTACGAACTTCCTCCAGTTCATTCACATATCTTCGTCGATCAACGTAAGCGACGCTCCCAGCCAAATACAAGCCCGATTCGTAAACCAGGTGCATTGAACCCGGATTAATCTTGCGAGCTTCTTCTTTTTCGAGTACAGCCAATGCGCGTTGTGCGCTAATTTTGACCGGCAAATATACCTGAGGAATATCAGGCGGCAAGGTAGGAGGCTGTTGACTATATCCTGACAGAACCACTTCTCGTTCGGAGACCTCAGCGACCTGTCGCACAAGGGGCGATGTCTCTTGTGTTTCCGTATTATCAACGCCGAGAGTTCCAGCCAGGGCTTTTTCTTTGAACGGGGCCATCAACTTCGCAATTTGCTCCCGGCTGAGAGGCCCGCGGAGGTAGCTCATCGCCCAACGCGTTTGAAAGATCACGGGTTCATCTTCGTGAACATTGTGCAAGAGAAAAACGCGGGAATCAAGCGAGGAAATGATTTTACTGAGTTGTCGCTTATTGAATGCTCCTTGCTCATCGGCTATGGATTCAAGGCCTGCAAGCATGCGTTCTTTATCTCGTTCTGCTTGGAGCTTGCCGATAAACCAGGTGCCGGCGTTGGTCAACCCTTTATAATCCAAGTCCGCTGGATTTTGGGTGGTGAGAATCAAGCCTAACCCATAGGCTCGCGCTTGTTTCAATAGCGTCAGCAGAGGTTTTTTCGATGGCGGCTCAGCAACAGGAGGGAAAAAGCCATACACTTCATCCATATACATCAAGGCCCGAAGACTGGTCGTTCCTTTTTGTTGGCGCATCCATGTCACTAGCTGCTCCAGCAACAATGTCACGAAAAACATGCGCTCACTGTCGCTTAAATGAGCGATGTAGAAAATACTGTGACGGGGTTTCCCATTCTCGTTGTAAAGAAGTGCATCGATCTGGAGGGGCTCTCCTTCGAGCCAAGATTGGAAGCTTGGCGCAGCCATAATGGCATTCAGATCCATGGCCAACCGGAAACGTTCCTTCTGAGGATAAAAGGTGTCGACATCAAAAACGCCTAGCTTCTTCACAGGGGGATTTTGGATAGCCATGATCAATTTGGCCATATCCAGATCGTCACCCCGTTGCCAATAATATTCGAAGATGTTCGACAGCAGAATGTGTTCTCGGCTTCGGAGTGGGTCTGCATCCAGCTTGACCAACCCCAAAAGGGCGCTTACCGTGCCTTGAATCTGTTCTCTCAAAATCTCTCTATGCTTATTCCAATCTAACGAGGGTGCGTTAAGGGATGAGAGGATGGAAACAGGCAACCCTGCGTCGGAACCGGGTGTAAAAATGCGAAACTCAGCGCTTTCTTTTAGCACGCGAATACGCGATGGTCCTTCGCCCCATGCCGCCAGCCCCTTGCGCCACATTGCAGCGATAAATTGCGCATATTCTTCCGGACTCATGTCCTTTCGCCGGGCATCGTCGATATTAATCCAGGGTTGAAAATCCTCCGGGCGAAGATCCGGAAATGTCAAAAGGAGATTGGTGATGTCCCCTTTTGGATCAATGATGATGGCGGGAACGTGGTCGATGGCTGCTTCTTCCAGGATATCGATACACAATCCCGTTTTTCCCGATCCGGTCATCCCCACAACCACAGCATGGGTTGTCAGATCACGGGCATCATACATGACCAGTTCATTCCGACGCGAACCTGCCGCAAGATCATATTCCTGACCTAGATAAAATACGCCGACTTTTTCAAAAGGTTGAATCATGCCCAGAACTCCTGTCGGAGGAATGAAACAAAGTGGGTGTAACTTATAGCACTTCTTTGAGATTGTAGACCTACATCGGAAAAATGTCTATAGGGGCAACCCGCCCCATAACGCAGGCGCACATTTTTCCGTAATGAAAGACCTCTTCGTGCGCTACTCAAGGCGTTTTTTTCGGCCAGCGCCAAGAAGGCTTCGCTCCTCATCCGCCCGACGGCGCAACGCCTGGCCTTCGACCAACCCCATCTGGCGATAAAAATCGGTGTCATATCGACGCACTTGCAGGACGACGGGCATAGGCACCGCATGCCCCATAATCAGCGCCTGCTCCTTGCTATCTAGACGCGCCAAAACCTGACGTAGCTCAAGGCCGCCGCTGACACCCATGAATACGGCGCGAATATCCTCTTCGTTGTCTAAAGCCAAGGTGACGCGCGTCCCGATCTGAGACATCACTTCATCATCGATGCCGCTTGGGCGTTGGTCCACAATAAAGAGAGTGACATTATACTTGCGCAGTTCCCGGGCAATGGTCCCAAAAATGGTTTTGGAAGCGATGCCAGGCTCCAGAAATTTATGCGCTTCTTCGATAGTGATCACTAATGGTCGCGGCTTCTGGCTTTCATCGCCAAACGCCTTCTCAGTGGCCCTGACATAGCGATCATGAATACGGCGCGTGAGGAAGTTGGCCACGAGCAAGTACGCCTGAAGATCGTTACCGTAACGTCCGAATTCCAAAACCACATGGCGTCCAGCTTGGAGATATTCCAAAATACGGGTGATGGAATCGTCAGCAGGAGAGGTGACAATAAACCCAAAGCGAGTAAAGCGTTCCAGTCGGCGACGAAGGGCTGCCAGGGTGCTTTGTGGCTGCCCCATTTCTTCGGCAAACGCTTTCATAGCGTTAATTTTCTTGTTCGTCTCCTCATCGTACCCACCATAATGTTTTTCGATCCACCCATCATCCAAGAAATGACGCAGCCAGCTTCGGCCCAAACGTCGATACATCGCATACATTGCCCCCACTTGAACATCAGAAAGGTCCATCACACCTGCCAACATCTCCACATCCTCGGGCTCGATATGTTCAAAGCCGATTTGCACGGTGGAATCAGGGTTTGAGCCACGACGACGACTGCTTTCATCATCCAGAGTAAAGATTGCAACCTGACCGGGGAAGATTTGTTTCAAGCCTTTGACTTTGCTGGTATGCTCAGCCGTGCCCTCCCATCCATATTCGTTATGCATATCAAAGATAAGGTTTACGGCCACATCGTTCTTGATAACGCCAGCGAGCAATAGCCTGCTGAGAAAGGTTTTTCCTGTACCCGACTTACCGAAGACGGCGGATGACCGTTCCACAAAACGGTTTAAATTCAGCGTAATTTGCACGTTCTCCATATCCAAAGGTCGCCCCACAAAGAAAAATTGGACATTTCGGCCATCCACATCCTGCCCCGCCCTCTCTTCGCCAAAGACATAGCCGACCTCCTTGGGAGTGGCCACGGTGACAGGGGCGTAATGACCGGGAATGGTTTTTACAGGTTGGGGACGGTAGGCGTCTGGTCCCTGAGGATCCAGCACGAGCATGGGAGCGACATGAACTTTGCCGAAGATCGATGATCCCAAATGCACTTGTCGCATAAATGGATGGCTTAAGTCCGGGGGGGTTTTTTCAAAAGCGATGTTGGCATTGTCCAGAGAGACATCGGTTATCATGCCAAAGAAAATGCGACCGCCAGCGTGAATGGTCACATATCGGCCAACGGCCAAATCTTCCAAGGCTTGATCTCGATCCAGCAGGACTTCAAGCCCCTGACTTAAGGAGCCTGCCACGACCTGTCCTAAACGTCGGCTGATGTCCTCGTGCGCAGGATCGAATTCGGCGATCTGACGCAGCATATCATCGCTCATTGATAGCCTCCACCGCGTGGGCGAGTCGTTGCAAGATGGCATCGAGACGCATTGGAT
>WFTO01000430.1 GCA_015485435.1 Anaerolineae bacterium
ATGGTGGCGGGCAATATCCCCGGACGCACACAAACCATGTCGATGGCCATTTATGATGCCGTGCAGAATCGCCAATATGATCAGGCCAACATGATGGTGCTGGTGATGACTTCGGTGGCATTTGCAGGGTTGTGGTTGGCCATGCGTTGGGGGTATGGACGTCGTGGGGCGTCTCGGCGCCGCAAAAGGAAACGTTCCTCGCTTGTGCAACTGCTGTTCGGCCTCTGGCGACCGCGAAAAAACGCACCTGCCAATCCTGTTCTCACTCCTCCTTATTGAGCATGCAATGTCCATATCCCCTTGTCGGCGACGTCATGAGCTGAGCTTAAGTCGCATGCGAGATGTTCTCGGCGTCGGGGTCAGGCTGGGCGTTTAGCCCGACATCATCGCCACCAATCGCCAAACTTGAGCTACGAAAAAAGTGACGATAAATCCCAAAGCCAAGGGCAAAAGCGCGGCGACAGCAGTCCATTTTCGGCTTCCTGTCTCTTTGTAAATGGTGTAGATGGTGGTGCTACATGGATTGTGGATCAGGCTGAAAAGCATGAGATTGACCGCGGTGAGAAGCGTCCAACCGCCAGCTTGGAAAATACGCATTAAATCTGCCGTATTCTCGACATCCATCAACGTCATAGAGCCATTGGCGTCATAAGATAGGCCCGCCATGAGCACCGTGAGCATCAGCACTGTGGGGATGACGATCTCATTAGCTGGTATAGCGACAATATAGGCCAATAAAATAACGCCGTTGAGCCCAATGAGAATGCCTATGGGGTCTAGCCAGGAGACGATATAGTTGGCAAGAGGAGCGCCTCCAATTTGCACATTGGCCAGGATCCAAATCACGAGTCCGGTAGGGGCGGCAAAGAGGACCGCGCGCCATAATACATAGATGGTGCGATCAATGATCGATGTGTAGATGGTCTGTAGGATTCTTGGCGGACGGTAAGGGGGGAGTTCCAGGCTGAAGGTGGAAACTTCTCCTCGTAGGATGGTGCGCGAAAGGAAATATGAGACTGCAAACGTCAGGAAGACGCCCAACAGGGCGACGCCTACCACCGCAGCCGCAGAGATCAGTCCAGCCAGATAGGCGGGGGCAAGCGAACCGATGAAAAGCGAGGCGATTAAAATCTGAGTGGGCCAGCGTCCGTTGCAAAGGGCGAAGTTATTCGTAATAATGGCAATGAGGCGCTCACGCGGACTGTCGATGATGCGGGTCGAAATCACGCCCGCAGCATTGCAACCAAATCCCATCATCATGCTTAAAGATTGTTTGCCATGAGCGCCCGCCTTATGAAAGAGTTCATCTAGATTGAAGGCCAGGCGAGGTAAATAGCCGAAATCTTCCAAAAGGGTGAATAGCGGAAAGAAGATAGCCATCGGAGGTAACATCACGCTTACCACCCAGGCCGTCGCCAGATACGCGCCATCGATGAGGATGCCGCTGAGCCACCACGGCGCACCAATGGCGGCAGCGCCTTCTTTAAGCAAGGGGTAGAGTGTGCCTATGAGTAGATTGGCGAGAAGTTCGGATGGATAATTGGCGCCAGTTATGGTGATCCAAAAGATGAGGGCAAACAGCCCGATCATGATGGGAAATCCCCAAATTCTATGGGTCACCACCCGATCGATAGCTCGATCCAGATCGAAACGGGGTTTTTCTCCGGGCATGGTCACCGCGCGGTCGGCAATGCGCGTTGCTTCGGAGAAAATGTCTTCAATGATCTGTTCATGAAAATCACCGCCAATTTCCCATCGGAGATGGGAAGCGGTTTGCAGCAGTCGGTGAATGCGTTCCCGCCATTCGTGAGGATCCACCTCGGGTCGAGCAGGAATCTGCTGGACAGAACCTTCTATGAGGTCTTCTTCCACAATGCCGATGTTGAGATTGCCTAATTCGCCCGATTCCACCGCTTGAATGATGCTCGAATCGCCATCCAGTAAGCGCAGCGCCACCCATGTTGCGTTCGGGAGACCTGGGAACGCTTCCTCAATAAGTGGGGTCAGTGTCTCTAACGCCCGCCTGACCTGGGAAGAGCGAATAGTGATGCGCGGGGGTTTGCCGACAAAACGCCCTGTGGCCACATCATCAATGGCCTGAATCAGCTCAGGGATCCCTTCCCCCTGACGGGCCGCCATGGGTACCACTGGCACGCCCAGATCTCGCGCTAGACGGCGCTCGTCGACCTGAATGCCCTTTCGTCGGGCTTCATCCATTAGATTCAAGGCAATGACCACCCGCTCAGTGATCTGGAGGACTTGCAAAGTCAGGTTTAAATTGCGTTCAAGGCGCGTGGCATCGACAACCACAATGGTGACATCGGGCTGCCCAAACAGGATGAAATCCCGAGCGATCTCTTCGTCAAGGCTGGTGGCCAGAAGGGAATAGGTGCCGGGGAGATCGACCAATTTGTATCGGTGTCCGCCATATTCGAATCCCCCTTCCGCCCGGGTGACGGTTTTGCCCGGCCAGTTGCCCGTGTGTTGTTTTAGCCCCGTCAAAGCATTGAACACCGTGCTTTTGCCAACGTTGGGATTTCCAGCAAGGGCTACCACGAAATCCCAATCGGTCATATCCACGCCAAGCTTTTGCAAGTTGGCCAGATTGTGAACCGGACAGGTGGTACAGCCAGCTCCTGCAGGAGGAGGGGTGAGATGGATTTTGGGGGATGCTGTGTTGGTGTTGCGTTCCTTCATGGCCGCCGATGTCCTGATGCGCGATTGCAATCATTCATAGCAGATCGTGATTCGTATGCTATGTCGTTGTGTTCAGCTGATGAGAAGTGTCCGTTGGATGATGCCTTTTCGTTTTTGTGAACCCGGTCGCGTTTTTGACAGGCGCCTCGTGACTTTCGAGTTTTTTGACAAGAATTTTTTCGGCCTGTTCATCACGAAGCGCGATAAGCGCCCCCCGGATAAGGTAGGCCACGGGTTCTCCTAGCGGGCTTTCGAATTCAACGCGCACCTTGGCTCCGGGCAACACGCCCAGATCAAGCAATCGATGACGCTCTGCCGGATGCATGGTGCGGCTAATGGCTACAATTTCACCTTCTTCGCCCGGTTTTAGACTGGCGAGCGGGATTCCTAAGGGTTGAATGGCGGTTTCCGCTCGATCCTTGGGAATGAGAACGACATAAACATTGGCGGCAAGAATCGGAGCCAGTACGTGTTCATGTCCTCGTGAGAGAAACCGCACCCGTTGGCTTGATTTTTCGATGAGCATGATTTCCATGCCTGGATGTAGCCCCTCCGCCACAAGTTGGGCGTAAACCAGCTCGGGTTGGTCTTCAAGGTGGACGATCCTGGCCAGATCTCCGGGATTGAGGTGGGTCAGTGGACTGCTTTCAATCTTCGGGGTCTCACCGGCTGCAGTGGGAATGGGATCGCCGTGGGGATCAAATCGTGGATCGCCCAGCCGCAGCGCAAGCGCTTCAATTTCGTCGGGATTGAGTTGATGTTCGGCTTCATCCGCGCGTGCATGCCATTCTTCCTCACTATAGCCAGAGTGCTCGCTGAGAAAATGCTCCCATAGACGATGGGCGCGTAAAACCTGCACCGCCACTTCCCGTCCTGTGGGCGTGAGTTCATAAGCCTCATCATGAGTCTCAACTAAGTTCAGTTGAGTCATCTCCTTCAACAATTGAGCGGCTTGATCCAGACTCACGCCCATTTCACCTGCCAGGCTTTGCAGTGTCACCGATCGCCCTTCCAATTCATTGGTGTACAAGTATTTCAACGCGTCTTCACGCAGAACGCGAGCCGACATACGTCGGATTTGCAGCCAGCGGACATAAAGTCCGCGATCGGGCCAGAATAAAATGGCCAAGATGGCAATAATTGCTATACCTATCAATAACGATGAAAGTGGATCAGGCATGTCGGCAAGTATACTCAAAAATGGCGAAAAGTGCATGTCTGAGACGAGATGAGCGCGTTTTTTGTCCGTTGGGACCGAAGGCCGCAGATGATGCATCTGAAGGAGCGCAATACAATGTCAGGCGATGACCGTTCTCGGAAAGCAGAAAAAACCTTCTTTGCTTGTGCTCTGTGGATGGGTGCGAAGCCAAACCATGACAAAATTGACAAAATACATCCCGTGCTTTAATATATAAACCTGTCTCTTATACACATCTCCGA
>WFTO01000431.1 GCA_015485435.1 Anaerolineae bacterium
CTCGCAAGAAAATCTGCCCAAACTACGACGCTGCCTGAACGAAATTGCAGAAGCACAGCTCACGGAGGAAGATCTCGTAAAATCGCTGAATGTAGATGTTATCGTCCCTCTGCGCGAACTGGATTATGCCCTTCTCAATAAGTTGAAAGAACTGGAACCTACTGGCAGCGCCAATCCCACCCCAGTTCTGGCCATTCCCAATCTGCTGGTGAAGGGTCAATATCTGGTAGGATCGGATGGCAAACATCTGAAACTACGAGTAACCGATGGCATTGTCACCTTCGACGCCATCGCCTTTGGCCAAGGCGTCCGCTCCGAACCTCTGCCCATGCGCATTGACGTCGCCGCCTATCTCACCGAAAACGTCTGGCGCGATCGCCGCTCGCTACAGTTGCAGATCCTAGATATCAAGCCAGCGGGCCGGGGCGTACCGCAAGAGCGAAGGCCACTGTAACCGCTCTCCCCCTGGTCCGCGCCTCCCTGAACGCTTCTCACTTCCACACAATCCCATGTCACGACTCACTTCTCTCTCCGGTCCCATAAAAACAGGTCTCATTGCCGCAAGCATCGCTGTCCTCCTGGTGATCGTTGGCATCATCAAAGGCGCTGTGCCAGCCAATCCTCTCAGCATTGTTCTGGCGCTCCTCATCAGTGCCGTTAGTTGGTTCCTTGTCGTCTGGGCCATCGCCACTGCTGCCAGGGATGTTGAAAAAGACCTCGCGGACGCTGTCGACGAAGCGGATCCTACCCTTGAATCCTCTTCGTCATCGAAATAAGTTCGAATTTGGACCGAATGTGCCAGCCTTCGGACCTTTGCGGTCCATGCCGAATGTCTCTTCGGCCCGATCGGTAAACGGTTCGTGAGCAAGGCTTTGAAAATCGCAGCCTCCACCATCACTCGCATCTACCTCCTTCCCCGTAAACCATGAAGTCACTTCGATCCCCCTTTAACACATTACGCGCCTGGCTTATTGATATGGACGGCGTGCTTTATCATGGCTCTCGTCCACTCCCCGCCGCATCCGAATTCATTCAAACCTTACAAGCAGAAAAAACGCCTTTTCTCTTCTTGACAAACAACGCCACCAAAACCCCGGCGGAATATGTGGAACGATTGGCAGAGATGGGCATACGCGTCCATGAACAGGCTATTTTCACATCGGCCCTGGCAACCGCACGTTATGTCAAAAAGAACATGTCTCCCCCCCGCCGCGTCCTCGTGATCGGCGGCAATGGCATCCGCGTAGCCATGCAGGAGGCAGGCTACGCCCTCGTAGAACGTGCGGAAGAAGCAGACATGGTCGTATCGGCCATGGACATCCAGGCCACATACGCCCGCCTGACTGAAGCCACGCTAGCCATTCGCGCCGGGGCCACATGGATTCAAACCAATCCTGACCGCACATTTCCATCGGAGCGCGGCATCGTCCCCGGGGCGGGAGCCATTCAGGCTTTTTTGGAAGCTGCAACCGATCAAACCCCTTTGGTCATTGGCAAACCACAGCCCGGCATTTTTGAACAGGCTCTGGCTATTTTGGGCGCACGCGCCGAAGACACCGTGATGTTGGGCGATCGGCTCGAGACCGACATCCTCGGCGCCCACCGCGCAGGCGTCAAAACCATCTGCGTGCTCACAGGGATCGCATCCCGAGAACAAGCTGAATCTTACAATCCGCGCCCCGATTGGATCATCGAAGACCTGACCCAACTCCTGTCGGAATAACGTTCCAGACGCCCTCCTCACGCAGGATGGGCTCTAGACCCAAACGCGTGGCCAGCGTTCATCCCCTCACACTCCCCCAATCATGATGGACATCAAAGAACGACTTCAACAACTCACTCAGGCGCGAGGCCCCTCTGGCGGAGAAACGGACATTGCCAGGTTGGTTGCCGCACAACTGACGCCATTCTGCCAAGACGTCACCATCGATACGGTGGGCAATGTCGTTGGCGTCAAACAAGGCCAAGGGCCGGATACCAGGCCTCGGGTCATGCTCATGGCTCATATGGATGAAATTCATTTGACCGTTAGCGCCATTGATGGCGCTTTTCTTCGCTTTCTGCCCCACGGTTACGACCCCAGGGTGCTGGTGGGCGCGGAAGTCACAGTCATGGGCAAACGTCCCCTTCCTGGCATCATTGGCGATCTGCCTCCCCACATCATGACAGAGAAAGATCGGCAGCGTATGCCCAAAGTTGCCGAAATGGTGATCGATCTTGGGCTTAGCGCCGAGCAAGTGGCCGACCTCGTGCGCATCGGCGACACGGTCATCCTGGACGGCCCATGTCTAGATTTGTTGGGCGACCGCGTGGCATCCAAATCCCTGGATGATCGTCTGCTTGTGGTCACAATGATTGTGACGATGGAGCAACTCTCCCACATGGAACACGCCTGTGATATTCTAGCGGTGGCCAGCGTCAACGAAGAATTCAACGGCCTCGGCGCGGTGACTGCCACGTACGCTCATCGTCCCGATCTTGCCATCGCCCTGGATGTGACCTTCGCCCGACAGCCTGGAGTGCGGAGCGAAGACGCCCTGGCATTAGGGGGTGGGCCCGGCATCGGCATGGGCCCCAATTTACATCCCATCCTCACTCAAACCCTGCTCGAAACCGCCGAATCCCTTGAAATTCCTCACGACATTGAGGTGTTGCCCGCCCATACCGGCACCGACGCCTGGAACATTCAGGTGGCGGCTGGAGGAGTTCCCGTCGGACTGGTGAGCATCCCCATCCGCAACATGCATTCCCCGGTAGAGGTGGGCGACCTGAAAGATGTCAGGCGCACGGCGCGCTTGCTGGCCGCTTTTCTCTCACGTATCGACACCGACTTTCTCCAACGGCTAGCTTACCCTCTTCCCGACCTACAGGAGGCCGCGTCATGAGCTTTTTGACCATGGACCTCATGCGCCGTCTGACCGAAACTCCTGGCGGCCCTGGCGACGAAACAGCCGTCAGGGATATCATTGCTCGGGCCATTCACCCTTACGTGGATGAACTCACCGTGGACAACATGGGCAACCTCATCGCTATCAAGCGAGGTCAAGGCGTTTCGAACCAACAGGTGGTGGTGGCCGCGCACATGGATGAAGTGGCCTTCATGATCACCCACATCGACAG
Organism: Anaerolineae bacterium; assembly: GCA_015485435.1. Classification (GTDB taxonomy): domain Bacteria; phylum Chloroflexota; class Anaerolineae; order J102; family J102; genus M2005. Next base: position 3,121 of record WFTO01000431.1, read on the forward strand.
CGATGGATTCTTACATATCGCGCCCAGCGGCGGGGTGAATCCTCGCACCCTGCTCGGAAAGCGCGTTCAGGTTGGCCCCGCGCGGCTGCCAGGCGTTATCGCCGTCCGCCCACCCCATCTCGCCGACAATCGCGAAGAAGCGTTGCGCGTTCCCAAAATCCGCGATCTGGTTGTCGACATCGGGGCCAAAGATGAAAAAGAGGCCAAAAGCAAAGTCAAACGCGGCCAATATGTGGTCTTCGACACGCGTTTTCAATTGTTGGGCGTCGAACAAGAGCCAGCTTCCGACGCCCCCTTGCCGCGGACAGGCCGCATGCGCGGCAAGGCGTTCGATGACCGCCTGGGCTGCGCTGCACCTGTCTCTTATACACATCTCCGA